>PLLW01000041.1 GCA_003141435.1 Ignavibacteriales bacterium | reverse complement strand
CTTCTAATATCTACAATGATTTTACGGGGAGAGAGAGTTTTGCCTACTTTGTTTGCGGGGCAAGCATCGGTACAACGACCACATTCAGTGCAGGAATAACCATCAAGAATCTGTTTCCATGAGAGATGCTCAATATCTGCGGCACCAAAGGAATCGGCACTTTCATCATCAAGGTTTATGTATTTAATATTATTGCGTACAGGATCGAGATTTGCGAAATATGTATTTGGTATAGAAGTTAAAACATGCAGATGCTTGGAATACGGGAGGAAGTTAAGGAATACCAGGATGACAGATATATGTGCCCACCAGAATATCTCATAAAAAACGGCTGCGGAATTCGCATCACCAAATATTAATGGACTTAGAAAAGCGGTAACCGGTCTGAACTCATAAGGCACCAGGTGAAAGTTATGCATAGCAATGAGGGATATATTCTGTGCAAGCATAAAGATGCAGACAAACATTATGAGGAGAAGAATAATAGCAGCATCAATCTTTCCGCGCTTTTCCACTTCGAGTCGCGGGACATGAATTACGAATCTTCTATAGAGAGCGTACAGAACGGAGGCAATTACCAGCAGGCTGAAAATATCTTCTATCAATGTTATGGCAGAATAAACAGGGCCAGCAAACCTTAAGCTGAACGGAGTATAGAAACCCTGAATTATTGATTCCAATACAGCAAAGATGAAGAGAATGAATCCCCAGAAAATAAAGAAATGCAGGATGCCTGCTTTAGGATCCCTTAATAACTTTGTCTGCATGAAAGCTATTTTCCATAAGCGAGATAATCTTTTACCAGGATGGTCAAAGCGTTGATCCTTCTTTTTAGCTACAAGCATATAGCGGAACAGATTTCTGCAACTATATATGAAAAACGCAGCAGCGGAAAAGAATATTAGTATGAAAATAATATTTCTAATAGCCATAGAGAGTTATGCGGATTTCCCTGGCTTTTTAATTGCATAAAAGATATTGATTGATAGAAAGACTTTTATGACAGTCCATATAGAGAAAATGGCAGCTCCGTATGTTATTGCTTCAGTGAAATTCTTAACATAAAAGGCATAGAGGAATAAGGTGCCCATAGCTATTATAATAATATTAGCAAGAAACATTATTAAGGTAACATTGAGATAGCTTTTATTTTTTTCTAATAAGAAACCTGTAACGAAGGCGGCGATTGGGAAAGAGAGCAAATAACCACCGGTTGGTCCAAATAATCTCATGAATCCAAAAGCAGCGGGAATGTGAGCAAAGACCGGCAGACCGAGGCATCCGAGGAGAAGATATAACAATTGGCTATATGCGCCGTTTTTAGCGCCCAGGAATGCACCTGCTAAGACGACCATCATTGTTTGCAATGTAAATGGAACAGGTTGCACGGGGAATGTAATCTGTGCGGCAACTACAGTTAACAGAGTAAATGAAATAATCCCAAATAGTTTTGATGCAACAACACTGCTAATAAATTTAGGTATAATGGCAGTTTTAGTATTCATGTATTCCTCAAGAAAGATTATTATTAAAAAATTGTAATGTCTTATCCATCAGGCTGTCGAACTTTTTATTAGAGCCGATATGCGGATGCTGCATATCAAACGTATGTCCAGTGCCATGAATTTTGAAGAACTCAGTTTTGGATTTATCGGCATAGCTATAAAGAAGTTCAGCTTCTTTTATTTTCACAACCAAATCCTGATCGCCATGAGCGATAAGCAAGGGTTTATTCAGCTGCGAGACAGCTTTTTCGATATTCAAAGAACCGTCTTTGTTTTTTTCAACATCATCGAGCAAGGTAGTATTAAGCTGCATGACTTGTTTTGTACGCGTATTAAGAAGCTCAAAAACTCCTTCTTTTCTCCATTTTTCTTTTTGTCGTGTGGTATAGCGATCGAGGACAGCGACGGTAGCCCAGACTGCATAGGCATTAATATTCTTATTTATCAAAGAAGTTAAAAGAGTAATAGCTCCCCCTCTACTATGTCCTAAAACGCCTATTTTTTTATTATGGATTTGTCCAAAATGATTATTAAGATAAGCGTTAATTAATTCAGAAAGTTCACTTATTTCGAGAGAGAAAGTATTTTGGGAAAATTTATCGAGTTCAGAGAATTCTGTTAAATTATTACCAATGCCATTATGCGAGAAATTAAAAGTAAGAACGAAATAATTATTATCTGCAAAATGCTGTGCTAAAACAGGCCAGAAACCCCAATCCTTAAAACCTTTAAATCCATGGACTAATATAATACACGGGGATTTACCCAGATTATCAGAACCAAAAGCAGAAATATGTAAATCGTTGCCCAGGGTTGTTTTTAATATAAAATCTTTGCTCATTGCGGCTAAATATGGGCATTAAACATAGAAAAGTCAAGAAACATGAATATTTCAAACTATTTATTAAGTGCATGTAAATTTATAGTTTTTAGGCAATAATTTATTTTTGTATAACAAATGACTATTTTCATATATTAAATAAGTTAGGGAAATGAGATACTTATTAGTAATACCGTCGATAGATATAAAGGATGGAAAGACAGTCCGTGTTGTTCAGGGAATACCAGAGCTTCACAGCAAGGAATATGGGAGCGACCCTGTAGAAATGGCACGAATATGGCGTGCGGAAAATGCTAAAATGCTACATGTGGTTGATTTTGACGGTGCTATTGAATATTCCCATCGGAACTTTAAAATTGTTGAGGAAATCTGTGCATCTGTTGTTATACCTGTAGAGTTTACAGGGGGGATAAGAACTATGGATGACGTAAAGATGATAATGGATACCGGAATATGCCGTCTTGCAGTAGCGACCATGGCGATAGAAAACAGAGAGGAATTTATTAAGGTCTTTGAACAATATGGGCCGACAAAGATTGTAGTTAGTCTTGATATAATTGACGATGAAATAATACTTAGAGGGAAAAGGCAAAAGACAGGGTTGAATTACCTGGAATTTGCGAAACAATTAGCGGATATAGGAGTAGAAAGGTTTATAGTAACAGATGTAAGCAAAAACGGAATATTAGGAGGTCCTAATCTTCCTATATGCATTGAGATTGCGAATCATACCAAGGCAAAGATTACAGTATCGGGGGGAGTAAGAAACAAAGACGAGTTAATGGATATACAGGGGATAATGCATTTAGGAGTTGATTCAGTGATAGTTGGAAGGGCATTATATGAGAACCGGTTCCCATGCCAGAAACTCTGGCGAGTAGCAGAATCAGGAATTTTTTAATAGGATTAATAATGACAGAAGAGAGAGAAATAATCCACAGCAGTTTCTGGGCGAATTTATTCAAACCATCTGCACAAAAGCTGGATAACGAAGCGATACTAGGAGCATACCCACCTTTCCTGGAATTAAGCAGAAAGTATCTTACACTATTATCGCATATAATCCATAATAGGCAATATATAGCCGGAGAACATATTTTTGCACAAGGAGATCCGGGAATAGGATTATATATTATCAGGAATGGGGAAATTGAGATAACCTATGCAGATAAAGGAGGGCAGATATTACGTATAGCTTCCTTTAGTAAGGGAGATTTTTTTGGAGAGCTGGCATTAGTAGACGGAGGGAAGAGGAACGCTTCGGCACTGGCTAAAACAGATGTTAAGCTTTCAGTAATATTTAAACCTGATCTGGATAATTTTATAGAAAGATATCCCAAGAAAGGGATTAAGATACTTCAGGGTATAACTTTAATAGTTACCACCAGGCTCAGACAATTAGATGAAGACTTTTTGAATCATTAATTATAATAACCAAATACGGAGGAAAGATATGGAATCCGGGATAAAGAAAGTTTTAGTTCCCATTGATTTTTCTGATTACTCAAAAAAATCGCTCAGGTATGCAGTAAGTTTTATAAAATATTTCAATGCCGAACTTTATCTGATTTATGTTATTGAACCTGTTATATATCCTCCTGATTTCAGCATGGGGCAGATAGCAATTCCATCCATTGATGGAGAGATAGATAAACGTGCATTTGAGGAATTGCAGAAACTTGCCAAGAACGAAATACCATCTGAAGTTAAGTGCAAATGTATAATAAAGACCGGGAAGCCTTATTTAGAAATAATTGAGACGGCAAAGGAAGAGGATATTGATTTAATTATTATAGCCTCGCATGGTCATACAGGCGTTGAGCATATTTTATTCGGAAGCACTGCGGAAAAGGTAGTGAGGAAAGCTCCATGTCCAGTTCTTTCATTCAGGGATCCTGTTAAAGGATATGAGCACGAGGAAGAGTTAAAGAAACGAGACAAGTAACAGTTAATTTTTCCGATCTATAACAAAATCGACAAAAGCTTCGAGGGCTAATTTACTTTGTGAATCAGGGAAGATTTTTAATGCATCTTTAGCCTGAAGGGAATAATGGTGGGCTTGTTCTAGGGCGTAATCAATTCCTTTATGAATTCTAACGAAATCCATTACCTCCTTGATCCTATCTTTTTTTGCGCTATTCTTTATTATTTTTCTAATATCATCTGCCTGGCTTTTGGATACCTGGTTCAAGGAATAGATTAAGGGAAGAGTAATTTTCTTTTCCTTTATGTCGCCCCCGATGGGTTTTCCGATAAGACTTGAAGACCCTTCGTAATCCAGCACATCATCACGAATCTGGAAAGCGATACCAATATTTTCGCCGAAGTTCCTCATTGCCTGATGGTACATGACATTATCAGAAGAACTTAATGCCCCTATCTGGCAGCAAGTTTCGAGGAGTGAGGCAGTTTTATCTGATATAACCTGGAAATAAGTTTCTTCATCTATATCAAGTTTTCTTGTTTTTTGAATCTGGAGGAGTTCCCCTTCGGACATTCTTTTAACCGTATTGGTGATTACACCCAAGAAGTCATAATCCTTACCTTCAGTAGCTATAAGAAGTCCGCGGGATAAGAGATAATCGCCCATAAGGACAGCTGCTTTATTTTTGAAGATAGCATTTATAGACCAGAAACCTCTTCTCTTATCAGCATTATCGACTACATCATCGTGGACTAAAGTGGCGGTATGCAATAGTTCTACGAGAACAGCGCCCCTGTAGGTTCTTTCATTCACAGTTCCGGCAACTTTAGCAGAAAGCAACACTAATAAAGGGCGGATCTTCTTCCCTTTTTGTCTTAATATATACTTTGCAATAAGATCAACCCATCCGACTTTGGAGGTCATGGATTTCCGGAACAACTCATTAAAGGTATCTAATTCTTTTTTGATGGGGAGACTAATTTCAGATAACTCGTTCTTAATCAAGATTTCCTTACAGATAGTTTTGAAATTAATATACTTATTTCATAAAGTAATAACAACGGGATAGCCAGGATGATCTGTGAGACGGGATCTGTCCCGGGTGTAAGGAATGCAGCAGCTATCATAATAGCTACGATAGCATGTCTTCTATACTTTGTCATAAACTGAGGTTTCAGAATGCCTAATTTAGTAAGAAAGAAAGAGACCATAGGAAGTTCAAATATCAGACCTGCGCCCAACATTACAGTTATAATAATATTCATGTATTCATCAATAGCAAACTGATTGGTTATAGTTGATGAACCAAACTGGGCTGCGAATTTCAGAGTAAGGGGGAGCATAACAAAATAAGCGAAGACAATACCGCAGATAAAGCAAAAGGTAGTGAATATAACAATTGCGGAGATATATTTTCGTTCATTCTTTTTTAAGGCAGGGGCGATAAATTTCCAGAGCTGATAAAAGATATTAGGAAGACTTAATATAACACCACCGACCATGGCAACCTCAAAATAAAGGAAGAGCTGACCAAAAGGTTTTAGATTCTGAAGATGGGCTCCTGAATTTCTTGCGGGTCTAAGAAGGACAACATCAACAAGGAAGTCGATGAATATAAAGCAGATAATAGTACCGATGACAAGTCCAACCAGAGACCAGATTATTCTCCATCTAAGTTCCTCGAGATGTTCAAGGAAGGTCATTTCCTTTTCTTCATCCTCTTCAAGGGAGGAATTCTTTTCCAGTTGATCTTTAGGAGACACTTTCTATTTATTTAGATACATTAAACAAAGGGAAGACCGAACAGAATTCGCGTACTTCAGACTTTATTGAAGACAACACAGTTTCGTTTTCGTGATTAACCAAAGCTTTATTAATAAATGCGCCTATTTTCTGCATCTCATTTCCTTTCATCCCTCTTGTAGTAACAGCCGGGGTACCGATTCTTATACCGCTAGTTACGAAAGGACTTCTTGAATCGAAAGGAACCATATTTTTATTGACAGTAATTCCTGCTTTGCCCAATGCAATTTCGGCATGTTTGCCGGTGATATTTTTATTAGTCAGATCAATGAGCATAAGGTGGTTATCAGTTCCCCCGGACACGATATTAAATTCAAATTCTTTTAATATATCTGCCAGTGCTGCGGAATTTTTTATAATCTGCTCAGCATAGACCTTGAAAGAATCCTGGAGTGCTTCACCGAACGCTACACCTTTAGCCATAATAATATGCATTAAAGGGCCGCCCTGGATACCCGGCATAACAGTACTATCGAGCAACTCCGACATAAGCTTCAGTCTATCGCCCTTAGGGGTTTTGATGCCCAAAGTATTTTCTTTATCCTTTCCCATTAACAAGATACCGCCACGGGGTCCCCGTAGAGTTTTATGAGTTGTAGAAGTAACTATATCGCAATAAGGGAGAGGGCTATTAAGGAGACCTTTTGCGATCAAGCCTGCGGGATGGGCCATATCGCACATAAGGAATGCTCCAATAGAATCAGCAATTTCCCTGAATTTTTTATAATCCCATTCTCTTGAATAAGCGCTTGCGCCAGTAATTATAAGCTTAGGTCTTTCCTTTTCAGCAAGCTCAGCAATCTGTTCATAATCCAAGACCTGAGTTTCTTTATTCAATGAATACCCAACAGCGTGGTACAATATGCCTGAAAAGTTTACCGGAGAACCATGTGTAAGGTGTCCACCGTGGGCAAGATTCAATCCCATGAACTTATCCCCCGGTTTCAGGAGTGTCATAAATACGGCCATATTAGCCTGAGAGCCGCTATGGGGCTGGACATTGACATATTCAGCATTGAATAATTTTCTTAATCTTTCGCGCGCAATATTTTCAGCCATATCGACGTATTCACATCCGCCGTAATATCTTTTTCCGGGATATCCCTCTGCATATTTATTGGTAAGCAAAGATCCTGCAGCTTCAAGCACTGAAGGGCTAACATAATTTTCTGAAGCAATTAACTCAAGATTCTCAAGCTGGCGCTTAGTTTCAAGATCGACTACTTCAAACATTTCCTTATCATGTTTCAAATTATTATACATAGAATTGTAAATTTTAGGTTATTAGATTTGTTCCAGTTTATCTATTCTTCTCTGATGTCTTCCCCCTTCAAATTGAGTACTAAGCCAAATATCAACAATATTAAACAGATGATCCTTGTCGATAAACTTTTCACTCAGAGCAAGGAAATTGGCATTATTATGTTTTCTTGATAAAGAAGCCATCTCTTCATTAAGTACCAAAGCTGCTCTTATACCTTTTACTTTGTTAGCTGCAATGGACACACCTATTCCGGAACCGCACACACCGATACCATAATCTGCATTACCACCGATGACATCAGCAGCTGATTTTTGAACATAATCCGGATAGTCGACAGAAACTTCTGAGAAAGTGCCCCTGTCAATAACTTCAAACCCCTTTTCACTGAGATGCTTTTTAATTAATTCTTTATACTGAAATCCAGCATGATCGGCAGACAAAGAAATTATCATAATTATTTTTCATCCCTTAAAAACCAAATATCACCGAGACTGATTCCGAAAGCCAATTTAAGTCCATTTTCTTTCATCAATGAGTTTGCTACCTGACCTCTGAAGTAATACTGAATACCAATATCAACAGTATTCCCCATACTAATGGGTAAAGAGCATCCGCCGTAAACCGAATACTGATCTATACCGGTATAATTTATAAAGTATTGTGTCTGTTCGTAACTAAGTCCCCCTCTAAAAATAGTTTTGTCTAAAAAAGAACTGCCCAAATCCTTAGGCAGTCTATATTCAAAACCTGCGCTCAGCATCATCATATTACGCAAATTATTAGACTTTACATTATTTATATAAAAATCTTTCCATGGCTGGAATGCATAATCGACAGTGACAAGAAATCTTTTGTTCAGCACGACACTTATGCCAGCATTTATCCTATTTGGAATTTTCATATCATAATTTACAAGATTAACAGTATCGACACGAACAGAAGAAGAGGAAGTCAATAATGAATCTACAGAGGCACTAAGTATAAGATTGGCAGAAGCACCAATGTGCAAGTCAGAGAAAAATGAAGAAGTCCATCCCAGTAAATCAGGAGAAATAAGACCAAGAGTAATACCAATCGCTTTAGGTTTGTATGTTTGAGTATAGTCAGCAGTAACATTATTACTGCCGGAAAATATAACAGAGGAAGCATAATTCAGATTACCGAAATAATAATCAAATGAGGCTCCAATGCTAAGATCAAAGGGGAGCCGATATGAGGAACCGATAAATATTTTTGATAATCCCCCGCTTCCTTTATAATTGATATCATAATTTCCAACAAACGCATTAGGATCGGTCAAATGATCAGTGACCTGATAATTTATATTAGTAACAGGAATTATACCTATTGCCATTCCAATTCCATACAAAGTACTTACGGGGAAAGCCATTGTAAAGCCGGTAACCTGAGTTGATGCATAAAATTTCTTCTGATAATCATTGGCAGAAACAAACAGACCAGTATATGCCACGCCAAATTCAACCCTAGTCATTTTCAGTAAATTCCAGCCAGCAGGGTTTAATGTACCGATAAAATCCTCATCGGAGACAGAAGTTCCAAGCTGTCCCATACCTAATCTTCGAGCCGAATAGGAAGACACTATATCACCAAGACCATACCGAGTATAAACTGAACCTTGCTGAGCAACTGCAGTTTGAATCAAAGTGATCAAAGAAAAAACAATAACAGATATTAATTTCATATTTATTTTTTATTAGTATAGATAATTTTTAATCTTGGTCTTACAGAACGGTCAGAGGCATTGCTTCCTTTTAACGCCCATAATTCCAAACCAGTATCATATGTACCAGACCTAATCTGAATACCTTCATTGATTTTTGTGGATAACCAATTCTGAACATAAGAAGTGATATTTCCTGTATACAATGATCCAATGCGGTTAAGGGTGACTGCGTTTGTACTCAAAGAATCTATATGAGTCGAATCAGTAATAAAATTAGCAGTGAGCTGATCTGTATAAGATGAACCGAAAACAGATTGAGTCGTATCGAAAGTAAGCTGGAGTTCAGCATAATTGATTATTGCATGCTGTGGCACTTTGGACAAATCAAACTGAATACGGGATTCCAGTTCAACACTTGACTGTACAAAGATATCCTCAGTTTGATACTGAGGTGGATTTCCAGAAATTACACTAAGGTCGGAAGTTGTAGAAAATTTCAAAGTATCATTTGAATATACGCCGGGTTTATTTAGGACAACAACCAGATAGGGAATATCCACACTTGTAGCAGGAGTTAAGGCATAGAACCCAACAATCTTACTGGTATTCTGAGTAGGAATAACCACGACACCATTATCCGGAGTCTGGCTATTAGCATAAATATTCAGCCATCTTAAGATAAGATCATTGGATAAATTAAACTGATACAAAGTATCGGTAAATGATTTATTACTGCTAACATCTGTGGCATCATATTGTAAAGCTGGTAGGCTATCAATTGTAAAACCAGTTGAAGTCCATGGAGAGTTAACTGAATGAACCGTATAGTCTAGGGGAAGAGTTGAATCGCCATAATTATAACTTTTATATAACTGAACTGTAGCAGAAGCAACTTCCAGAGCATTAGGATTATTGATAAGATCAGCTTTAATTGAATCAGGCAAATAGATATTAAAAGATAAAAGCATTGTAGCAACATTATTCCCTTTTATACCAAGAAGCAGATTACTACTATAACCGAGGGAGATGATATGCTTATAGGTACTGGAGGATGGCAGCAAAGTATCCTTAAAAGAATCAAGAGAATCAAGGTTGATAAGATCCTTATTTAAGAAGGGAGACCCAATTGATGATGGATCCTGGCTACAGGATACAATATTTAATATTATAAAAGTAAGAACAATAGCTGATAATATTTTAATTGACAAAATTATTCTCTCCGGTAATATCATTAAAAATAAATCTCTGAGTATCCAATTGATTCCCAGAAACAAAGTTTGAAAATTTATTTTGCTTTTGCAAGATAGAAATGCTTTCTCACCTTTATTGGATATTACTCAGTATCAAGAATAGTTTTATAAAGCTCAATATATTTCCTTGCAGAGGAATTCCAGCTAAAATCACATTTCATACCATTCTTCTGAATTTTTGTCCAAGTTTTTTTATCCTGAAAGATCTTCAGTGCTCTAACTAATTCTTTCAACAAGGCAGAAGATTCATAGGATTTAAACATAAACCCATTCCCTTCACCAGTTTTCTCATTATATTTAATAACGGTATCGGCGAGACCACCGGTTTCTCTGACTAAAGGAACGGTGCCATAGACAAGGCTATACATCTGGTTAAGACCACAGGGTTCATAACGGGAAGGCATAAGTAAAATATCCGATCCTCCCTCAATCAAATGGGCGAGATCGTCGTTAAAGCCAAGATAGCAAGCAAATTTAGCAGGGAATTTCTTAATCATTTTTTCAAAGAAATTATGATACTTTTTATCGCCATTGCCAAGGAGCACCATTTGCAAATTCATTTTCATCATTTCAGGGAATGCTTCAGTAATCAGATCAAATCCCTTGGCATCGTAAAGTCGAGAGATAATTCCAATAACAGGAGTATCGGCACTGAAGTTAAAGCCAAATTTTTCGGTAAGGACCTGCTTGTTTTCTAATTTATCTTCAAGATTTTTGGATGAATATTTCTTTGTAAGATGTTTATCTTTTTCAGGATTCCAGACATAAGTATCAATACCGTTGATTATACCGTACAGATTATTTTTTCTTTTTGCCAGGACCTGTTTCAGACCAGCGCCTAATTCATCATCGGTTCTTATTTCATTTGCATAAGTTTCACTTACCGTACTTATAACATCGGCAAACATCAAACCAGACTTCAAAAAGTTAACTTTATTATAGAGCTCTACTCCTTTTTCAGAATTCATTTCAGCAGGCAGACCTGTTTTAGAGAAAACAGACTTAGGAAACTGTCCCTGGTAAGCAAGATTATGAACAGTAAAGACTGTTTTAAAATGAGCAAAAGTAGGATCACCTTTGAAAAGGGTTTTAAGATAGATAGGCACTAATCCACTTTGCCAATCATTGCAATGGATAATATCAGGAATCCAGCCAAGTTTAGAAATCAGTTCAAAAACGGATCTACATAATAAGATGAATCTTTCATCATTGTCCGGGTAATCCTGTCCAGTCATAGGGTCGGTATAAAGGCTATTCCGACTGCCAAAATATTCCTGATTATCAAGGAAATAAATCTGAACTCTTATTTTTTGCCCGGGAAGAAAGCATGATTTTAATGAAAAAACCACATCTTTATCACCNNACAAATGGAACTACTTCAGGAGTAACGAATAGAATCTTTAGTTTTTTTGCAGCCATTTCAATTAAACATATTAAATTAGTAGTTAAAGTTACTAAATTTATTGCTGTTTCTCAAAATAATAAAATAGGCTTGTTAAATCAGATGTGTCTTGTATAATGCTGTTAAAAAGGGTATAACAGCAAAAAGATTAGGTCCTGGGGAGGAACAGTTTAATAAACCCCAAAAAAGTGTCTTTAACAAAGGGTTTAGCTAAATAACCGTTAAATCCCTGCTCAAGGAAGTATTCCTTATCACCTCTCATTGCATAAGCAGTTATTGCTAAAATGGGTATGTTCTTATATGCGTCAATTTCTTTAATTTTCTTAAATGTTTTAACGCCATTGATCCCAATTTTTAATCTAATATCCATAAGAACTATATCATAGATATTTTCCATGCATTTAGCTATTGCATCTTCACCACTAGCAACAACAGTTACATATTCATAATCTTGCAAATACAGAGTTAATATCTCCTGAGTAATGAGATCATCTTCAACGACAAGAATTTTAAGTGGGATTTTCATTTTTTTAATTATTTAGTTGAGTTAACTTACTTTTTTTTTAACAATTAGGAAAGAAAAAAGTTTTATGGTTTATAATTTTATTTATTTGTTTTTCAGTAAGTCATTTTAAATTTTTATATTTGTTATTATCCCAAAAGACCTAAAATGAAATATATAATCTGGTTTTTGTCTTTTATAGTGTTTTGTCTTACCTCTTGTAGTTCAATAACTTCTACAGGTTCACGGTTTCATTCTGAAAAAGGCATCCTTGAAAGTACGCCCAAGGAGGCAAAAAAGAGTGACACTGTTAGTCTAAAAGAAGATTTCGATATAACCCCATATAAGACCAAGATTGAAATAAACGATACAAGTCGTCAAGTCAGCAAAAGGGGGAAGAGCGATCTCGATGTCTGGTATGGTTACGACACAACTATTTCGAATTTAGGACTCAGCAAACCGATGAAGCAGGCAGCGGGATACAGGGTGCTTGTTCTTACGACTGACAATCTTGAAGAAGCAAATAACATGAAATCTGAAATATATTTTAAGACAGATCAGAAACCCGTATATATTTCTTTTGATCCTCCCTTCTATAAAGTAAAAGCCGGAGATTTTGTTAATTCAACTGAAGCAAGTGAATTCGGGTTTAAGCTTAACCAAATGGGGTATACCGAGTCCAAGGTTGTGAGAGACACTGTTAACATTTTCTAGTAATTATGATAAAAATCCTAAAAGATCCTTCCCAGATAGTGACTGTTAATACCAGCGGGATAAATTACAAAAGAGGAAAAGATCTGAATGAAGTGGATGTACTGACAGATCATTCAATTATTATAGAAGATGATTTAATAAAAGACATAGTTCCGACAAAATCAATAAAAAACGAATCCGGCTGCCATATTATTCCTGTAAAAGACAAGACTATTTTACCAGGATTTGTTGAATGCCATACTCATACAGTTTTTACTGGTTCACGCGCTAATGAATTCAGGTTAAAATTAAAGGGCGTAAGTTATGAAGAGATTGCCAAAGAAGGTGGAGGCATAAACACAACGGTAAATGCTGTAAGACATTCTTCATTTGAAGATCTTGTTAAAGCAGCAAAACCCCGAATTTATAATTTTATATCACAGGGTGTTACTACGATTGAAATTAAGAGCGGGTACGGGCTTGACTTTGAGAATGAGATTAAGCTCCTGAAAGTGATTAACCATCTGAAACAGGTTTTCCCGATTGGCATTGTGACAACTTTTCTTGGTGCTCATACATATCCCCCTGAATATAAAAATGACCATGCCGGGTATTATGATCTTATATTAAATAAAATGCTACCATTTATCGGTGAGAATAAATTTGCCGATTTCTGTGATGTGTTCTGTGAGTTAACAGCTTTTTCTTCAGAAGAAACAGGCAGGATACTGAAAAAGGCTTTAGAAGTCGGGCTTAAAATTAAACTGCATACGGAGCAGTTTAATAATATTGGAGGAATGGAAACTGCACTGAAATATAATGCGGTTAGTGTTGAACATCTTGAGGTGATACAAGAAGAACAAATACGACTATTAGAAAATTCAGAGACAACTGCAGTGCTATTGCCAGGTGTTTCCTACTTTTTAGATTACCAGTATGCTCCCGCAAGAAAGCTAATCGAGGGAAATGCAATAGTTGCAATTGCTACTGATTATAACCCCGGTTCTTCAAATATCAACAGTATATCATTTATAATGAGTTTAGCTGCTGTTAAGATGAAAATGTCAATAGAAGAGATTATTTCTGCTTATACAATAAATGCGGCGAAGGCACTTGATGTTAATATTCAAACAGGGAGTATTGAAATTGGTAAGAAAGCAGACTTCTCAGTTCTTGATACAAAAGAATATTCGGACCTGGTTTATTGCACCGGTTCAAATCTAAATATGATCACAATAAAGAACGGAGATATCATTTATGAAAAGCCGGAGATTAAATGAAGATAATAGAGTGCGTTCCTAATTTCAGCGAAGGACGAAATGAGGAACTATTTAATTCAATTAAGAACGTCTTATCAAATACTCCCGATATAAAATTACTAAACTTAGAACCTGACGCAGATTATAACAGAGTTGTTGTTACATTAGCGGGGAATGAAAACAGTATTATTGAAGGGGCAGTAGCCGCATGTAGGGAAGCGGCGAAAATGATTGATATGGCTAAACATAAAGGGGAACATCCAAGATTAGGTGCCATTGATGTAGTTCCTTTCATACCTGTCAGGAACACAACAATGGAAGAATGTGTAAGAATATCTGAAATATTCGGCGAAAGAATTGCACGAGAACTCAATGTACCTGTTTATCTTTATGAGCAGTCAGCAAGAAATGCCCAAAGAGTAAGCCTATCGTCTATACGCAAGGGGGAATATGAGGGACTTGAGGCAAAGCTAAAGGATCCGGAATGGAAGCCTAATTTTGGAGAATGCAAATTCAATACGAAGCTTGGAGCAATTGTTACGGGAGCAAGGTTCTTCCTTGTTGCATATAATGTAAATATTAAATCGACAGATATAAAGATATCCAAGGAAATAGCGGAGACATTAAGAGAATCGGGGAGACCTAAGAGAGACATACAAGGAAAGGTTATAAAGGAAAACGGGAAGACGATTACTATACCAGGGAGACTTAAAAATGTTAAGGGGATGGGAGTATCGCTTGAGAAATATAATATTACACAGGTTTCAATGAACCTTACGAATTACAATATCACTGCCATACATACTGCTTTTGAGGAAGTTAAGAAAGAAGCCAGCCGTTTAGGGGCAGAAGTGGATGGAAGTGAAATTGTGGGACTTGTACCACTTGAAGCATTACTTCAAGCAGGAAGATTTTATAGTGAGGGGAAATTATATGCTGAAAAAGATCTAGTAGATCTGGCAATTGAGAAATTAGGATTAAGGAATCTTAATACATTTGATAAAACACAAAAAATAATTGATTATATGATATAGTCATAGAGGGAAAAATGGATACATCACTTTCAATAAGTCATTATTTAGAGGAGCTTTCATCCAACTCACCTACGCCGGGGGGAGGAAATGTCAGTGCTTTTTGCGGCTCGCTAGCAACAGCACTTGGAATAATGGTTTGTAATCTTACTATAGGGAAGAAGAAATATTTTGAATCAGAAGATGAATTAAAAGTCATAAAGAAGAAACTGGAAAAAGCTCAAAATGATTTCTTAATATTATCAGAAGATGATAATAATGCATTTGAAAAGGTAATGGAGGCATTTAAGCTGCCCAAGGAAACTGATTTGCAGATAACTAAACGATCAAAGAAAATAGAAGAAGCCACTATAGGTGCCGGAGTTGTTCCATACAGGGTAATTTATTTATGCAAAAATATTATTCCTATGTTAATGGTAATTGCGGAAAAAGGGAATCAGAACTCTTTATCAGATGCAGGTGTCGCAATATCCTTAATATCTAGCGCAGCCCAAGGGGCCTTTTTAAATGTTCTAATTAATTGTTCTTCATATAAGGATAATTTTGGCGCACAAGATATTTTATCCAGATCGAAATCTGATTTTATAGAAGTAAAAGATGCATGCAGTAAAGGACTAGAAATAATAGAAAAGAAATTAGCCGGGAAAAGTTAGTTTATTAGAAAATAAGCAATCCTATTAATAGTTAGTGGGACAGCTCATTATTGGACTGTTCATGCTATTTATATAGCTGGCAACTTCGTTGGGAGATTGCCTAGTTTTTCGTTAGATAATTCTAAATAAGTCCTCTTCTTTTCCTGCGACAAACGACAAATCGTTATCGATCAATCTGGGGTATTTTTGTTTATTTTTACCCCAATTAGTCGACACAAAACTAAGTCATTAAGCCTATTGCCCCTCATCCAAAATGGAAATCCTTGATATTCTTTTGTGTCTTTTCAATGAAACTCATATTATTGTTTTATATAAATAATATTCTCTTAACTTCTTTTATTACAAATTGATAAGAAAAAGTAAAGTTGTTGTCGTTCTTCCTGCATACAATGCAGAAAAGACTCTTGAAGCTACTTACCGCGAAATTCCTTTTGATATTGTGGATGAAGTAATTCTCGTTGATGATGTCAGCAAAGACAATACTGTAGGCGTCGCATTGCAATTAGGAATCCATGTTATTAAACACGATAAAAATCTCGGATATGGTGGTAATCAAAAGACATGCTACAAAGCCGCACTGCAAAAGGACGCTGACATCGTAGTGATGCTTCATCCAGATTATCAATATACACCTAAACTGATCTCGGCAATGGTATACTTACTTGAATCTAAAGAGTTTGATGTCGTACTTGGTTCTAGAATTCTTGGCGGAAAAGCAAGAAGTGGAGGGATGCCCATATATAAATACATCAGCAATCGTTTTCTTACCCTTATACAAAACATATTAATGGGTGCAAAACTTTCGGAATATCATACCGGGTATCGCGCATTTACACGCAAAGTTTTGGAATCTATTCCACTAAATAATAATTCTAACGATTTCGTATTTGATAATGAGATGCTTTCTCAAATTTTATACGCTGATTTCCGGGTTGGTGAAATCAGCTGTCCTACAAAATATTTTGCAGAAGCTTCCTCTATCAATTTCTCCCGTAGTCTGAAATACGGGTTGGGATGCCTACGCACTTCTCTTCTGTTCAGACTTTCAAAGATGGGACTGCTAAAATCCCCTATTTTTACATTCAAGCTCTAATATCAGAATAATAGATTTCTCCAATAAGCTTTGATGCATTGCAACAACTCTGTCTGATGCCTGGCTATTTTGGTCCCCCCAATAAATTGAAAAACCCTCAAATTCTTTCGAATATGAGGGCTAATCGTGACCCCAAGGGGATTTGAAACACTATTACTCCGTGGCCGTGAATACAAGTATACACGTTGCTTACTGAAATGATCGTTGATAAATATATGTACATATACTTATCTTATACCCATAAACATCTTAAATGGTGCTGTTAAGAAAATGATAATAATGTGTGGAATGTGTGTAGGTCAATAAAATAAAAAAGCCGAGGTTTACTGTCCCTCGGCCTTTAGGCTTTTAAGCTCCCTTGGGAGTATTCCTAGAATCTAATATTTTATCATCATGTTCTTCAAGCGTAGCAACCTTAGCTAGTGCGCTTTTAAACCCATGATGTAAAATTTTATTCTGCCTTGCAGCAGATTTTTTCTTAAACTCCAGAAATCTTTTCTGGGTAGTCTTGAATAAGTGTGAACTACCATCCAGTTTTCCGATCGATTCTTCGATCTTAACAACCGCATGTTCATTTCGCGCTATTAACTTAACAGCGCCAAGTGCCTTTTTATCAAGCCGTGCAATACGGCGTTTTGAAGTAAGGCGTTCTTCAAAGGGGACTATGCGTTTATTTTGCATAGAAACACTCCTTAATTTATTAGTAAATTAAGGTCACCCCGAAGAATATCTTTCAGACGAACCTTACAAATCACTTTGACTTGCACTCTAATTATATATATGAATTGTTGAAAAGTCAAACGATTTTATTTTTAATTTCAGTCAAAATCATCATTCCCTATAAGTCTTTATATGACACAAAGTTAACCCCCTTAAAAAACCATCGAGGAGCCCATGAGTAGATGCAGTTAAGGCAAAATAAAATGGTATAAGAAGCATATAGTGGGGCTCTATAGCCCGCTTAATCCCCTTTAGACCTACCCAACTAGCCCACTAAGCGCCCCACAATGCGCAAGGAAGTAATTATCAATCATTAACAGAGCTGCCAATGACATGGGAACAACTGTACCCTATTGTTAAAGAGCAAGCTTACTATGCAGTCCTCAGATATGAAGAGCCTGAACGGAGAAAAGATAAGTGTCAAGAGTTACTATGCCAGTCATACGCCCTCTATAAGAGCTACATCGAGCGAAACAAGCCTATTAAGAAACAAGATTTCAAATGTTTCATAACCCAGCGCAGCAAGCAACTGGACATAAGGAGTTTTGTAAAAAAAGGCGGGGGCGGAACATCAACAATAGATGCTCTTGGTTATTACCGAAGGAGAGCCGACAGCCCTACCCCTGTAATTGAGTTCGCCGACTGGATGACCATTACGCCGAAATCAAAAGAGAAAGTTGAAGATAATATTGTATTCAACATTGATTATCAGGACTGGCTTGCAAAATTAAATTCTATGCAGAAGCGTATTCTGGAATATTTATTACAGGGTTACAAGGCATCAAAGATAGCAGAGCGCTTGCGAACATCAGCAAAAAAAATTAAAGATGGCATAATAGAAATACGCCGTTCGTTCATCAGATATTTTCATATTCAGCATAAAGGCTTAAGCTTTACTTGATCGCTTTTGCGGTCAAGTTTTTTTACTAATCATATTCAGGAGGAGTTATGGATAAAAAAAAATGGAGAAACTTGCAATAAAATTCAGTAAGGCTTGTATTAAGATTCTGTACAAAACTTTAGTCAAAAAAGATGAAGTAAAAAAGAAAGGAAAAATTAACGATGAGCAAAATAAAAACAATTAAAAAGATTGCTGAAGTGATGACAGTAATAGTTTCCATTCTTATACCGTTTTTCACAAAGAAGAAGTAGACTCCCGATATTAAATGCGATGGCCTGGTATTTACTATGGCCACGCAGTTCTTGGTATTTTACTCATGTCCAATGAACATAATATGGATTGACCCATCAATAAAAAAACAATTTGAGTCATCGCCATTATTATATTCGTTCCAAGTGATCTCTGCCTTTTCTATCCTTATTATGGATTGATTTTTACACTAAATAGTTTTATTTTAATTTATAATGCTCAAACGGATAATCCGTAGTTGAAGCTGTTGACCAAAATTGAGTTCGATTTCCGAACAACAAAATTATTGTTGGTTATAAGATGGTATTATGGCAAAGATTGGAAAAAAAGAAAAAATAAAATCATCTAATAACCCCCCCCCTAAAATCAATTGGAAATCTATAAAAGAAGTAAATGAATATGCTGAAAGCATATTTAACACAGTGCGGGAACCTTTACTTGCCTTGGATAAAGATTTAAGAGTAGTTAAAGCCAACCGTTCATTCTATGATTTCTTCAAGGTAAGTCCTGATGAAACAATTGGAACGCTTATATATGACCTGGGAAATAACCAATGGAATATTCCTAAACTGAGAGAACTGCTGGAGACAATCCTTCCCGAAAAAACAACATTCGACAACTATGAAGTAGATCACGACTTTTTTACAATCGGTAAACGGATCATGCTATTGAATGCCCGTCAGATTGAAAGAGCCCTCGGAAAAGAGAAAATAATTCTGCTCGCTATCGAGGACATCACTGAACACAAAATGGTTGAAAAGTCCCTACGCTACCAGGCAGGTCTGTTAGAGAGTGTAATGGATGCTATTATCGCTAGCGATGCTCAACATCATATAACCGCCTGGAACATAGCCGCTAAGTCTCTTTATGGTTGGACCTCCGAGGAAGTCCTCGGACGGAATGGGCTGGAAATTATACGCACCGAATGGCCCTTTGCGCAGGAGGAGGAGATGAGACGCAAAATCGATGAGATAGGGCACTACTTTGGAGAAGCAACTCAGGTACGCAAAGATGGGACACGATTTTCTGTTGAAATATCCACACTGGTTCTCCACGATGACAGCGGGCAGATTAGTGGATACGTAAGCGTTAATCGCGAAATAACTTTGCGCAAACAGACAGATGAAAAATTGCGTAAAAGCGAAAAAGATTTGAAAGAAGCACAACGCCTCGGACAAATCGGCAGTTGGGACTATGATTCAGTGACGGGCAGTATTATTCGGTCTAAAGAATATTATCGTGTTTATGGGCTGGATCCGAAAATAAACCCAAACGACTTTCAGGAACACCTGAAAACATATACCTCTGAGAGCAGCGCATTGCTGGATTCTGCTTTTAAGAAGTGCTTGCAGACAGGTAAGGGGTATCTGCTTGATCTGGAAAAGATAAATGCGGATGGCACAAGTCGCTGGATCACTGAACGTGGCGAAGTCAAGCGCAATGATAAAGACCAAATCGTGGGACTGCGGGGTACGGCGCAGGACATCACCGAGCGAAAACGTGCCGAAGAAGAAATAATTCAAAATAAAGAAAAAATGCAGATGCTTGTTGAAGGCACACCCTATTTATTCTTCTATTTGCAGGATGTTAATGCTAATATTATATATATATCTCCTTCAGTTACAGAAATTACTGGACGTACAATTGAACAGTGGATTGCTCAAAAGCACTGGTTTGCTACTGATTCACCATTGAATCAGATAGCAAGGGAAAGAACACATAAGAACTTAAATGGCGAAATTAACCTTGAACCTGTTTTAGTTGAAGTGATACACGCTGACGGTCATCCAATACTTCTCGAAGTGTACGAAAAACCTATTTTTAGAAATAATAAAGTCGTTGGTCTGCAAGGAGTAGCAAACGATATCACCACGCGCAAACGTGCCGAGGAAGCAATCCTAAACCTGGCGAGGTTTCAATCAGAGAACCCCAACCCGGTCTTGCGCATCGCCCGGGATGGCACGCTGCTCTTCGGGAATGAGTCCGGCGTGAGCCTGCTGGCAGATTGGCATCTGCAAGTTGGCAAGGAAGCCCCTCCCGTGTTGCAGGAAGCCGTATTCCAGTCTATGCACAACATTACAACGCAAGTGCTTGATCTCGAGTACGGCGAGCGGGTGTATTCGTTCTACATTGTGCCAATTGTTGCTGCTGGCTACACCAACCTGTATGGTCGCGATATTACCGGACGAATACGAACCGAGCAGGAATTGGTTAAAGCAAAAGAAAAGGCTGAATCAGCCAACAAATTAAAGGATGCTTTTATAGCCAACATATCCCACGAAATCAGAACTCCATTAAACGGAATTCTGGGCATGACCAGTATAATCAAGGATATATACCAAAGTAATGCAAAGAAAGAAGATGAGCAGCTTTTTGAAGGAATAGATATTTCGAGCCACCGCATTATAAGAACAGTTGATATGATTTTGAACTATTCCCGTCTGCATATAGGAGAATTCAACATAACACCGACTAAAATAAATATTTCGTTCATATGTGCATCTCTTGTTAAGGAATTCAGTATCGACGCTAAAAACAAATCACTTGATCTTTCATTTCAGAATAACTACGGGGATACTCTTGTATTTGCAGACGAATATTCAATAAACATGGCTATTTCCAATTTAATTGATAACGCAATTAAATTTACCACTAAAGGGTCTGTCAATGTTATTCTTCATAAAGAAAAAAATGATGATTTGATCCTTGATGTAAAAGATACTGGAATTGGAATCAACCAGGAATATTTGGATCATATGTTCGAACCATACCTACAGGAAGAAATGGGATACGGAAGAGCGTATGAAGGAATTGGACTTGGTCTCGCAATAGTTAAAAAAGTTTTCGATCTGAATAAATGTGTCATCAATGTGGAAAGTAAAAAAGGCGAAGGTACAACGTTTTATATTAATTTCGGTAAAGAGGAACAATCCCTTGAAAATAAATCTAGAAAAAATGATAGCTGACAATATTCTTCCCGTGCAGGAAGAACTGCAAAATAAGGTCGTGCTTTTAGTTGAAGATGATAAGATGAACCAGGTAACTATAAGAAGATTTATAGAAAATAATTATAGCGTCATAATTACACCTTCTTCAGATGAGGCAATGGAGATAATAAAAAAGGGAAAAGTTGATATAATCTTAATGGATATAACAATTAAAGGGAGCAGGAACGGATTAGAACTGACAAAAGAGTTAAAAGTATCAAAAGAATTTTCCCATATACCGATAATAGCGGTTACTGCGCATGCTTTCGAATCAGACAGAAAAAATTCATTAGATGCCGGCTGCGATAGTTATATATCAAAGCCCTTTACAAAAGATTCGCTTCTTAATATGATTGCTCTTTATGTCCATAAATAAATTTTTTTATACTTAAATAAAAACAGTGAGAGAATTAAGCACAGGTTTGGGTTTAATGTTGTGCAAAGAATTTATCGAAAAGAACGGCGGCAAGATTTGGGTTGACAGCGAAGAAGGAGTTGGAAGTACTTTCCATTTTACTCTTCGGTCTCGAAAATTATGATTTTATTACAGCCGTTGGTTAATTCCCGCGGCATCTTTTTAATTACATTGTGTCCAAATAATTTCTAAAGGACTTCTTTTCTCAGAAATATAAAAAAAATATTTTGAGAAGATAAGACATCCAGAATCAAGGTGGGGTAGGGTTGTTTAGGTAATTAGGTCTTAGATGTCATGCAATCTGGATCATGGGGGGCATACCCTCCGATGGGACCCAGGCAAATACGTTTTTCGAATCCTCTACCAGCGATTAAAAAATGAACTGATATCGAACCATATATCACTTGCCTTACCATCAGAATCTTCAATGACCAATCGGTCATAAGCTTTATCTTCCTCTAAATATAATTCCTGCTGCAAGAGTGTCCAATCCTTTTTTATTATCCTAAAGATCAATGATATAAGATTATACTCACTGTCTATTCCGTCAAATTCTCCATGAGCTCCAATTATTTTGATCGCGCTTCGTTTACTGGTACCATTTCCTTTAGTATATGTTATCATTTAATCTCCTCTAATTTATGGGGCGTGTAGGTGTTGCAGGTTATTTAGCAACACTCCCCTGTTTTTTATTTTGCAAATGCGTCATACACAAGCTCACCAGTATTTTTATCCGTTTCGAATGCTGGCTTATTCATACTTGATCTCCAGATGCTACAAAACTCACGCATCCCCTGGAATCCTTCACGATTTTTATTTATTGTACCGAAATATTTGCCCGATAGACTAGTTTTGATTTTACCCCTGCAGAATTCATATTTGTTAATTTGGATCATGGCGGGATACCTGGTTACAACTTGTTTTCCACTGCTTGCTCTGGCGTACTGCCGAATTCATCAGGGTAGAGCTCTTGAACTTCCTTTACTCTGTAATCCTTATGATTCCTTACCTTATAAATGATCTCTATCTCTACTCTGCCATCTTCTTTTACTTGCAAAATTCGCCCAGGAACGACTTCATAAGTGGGATTTTTATAGCCCCGTTGTTTTAAGCATAAGTAACAATCCGTATTTGATAAATCTGCTGGTATTCTGGTCCCAATGGGTTTAGGTTGTGTACCTTTAATTATCATTTTCTTCTCTGGCACCATGTTATTAAAAATTGATTCGTATGTAATCATCTTATTCTCCTATTTATTTTTGATTGTAGGGGGGTAGGTTGGGTATTGCTATGCAACACTACGCCCTTTATTAACTACTCTACTGCCCAACTAACCCCCATTAAATAAATTGGGGGTGGGGTAGGTGTGTAGCTGCGCAACACTACGCCCCCTGGTGGTAAGGTGGTAGGTGGTAAGTAGGTTTTGCATAAGGGGGTGGGGGTGTAATATATATATATATGCTGCTATAGCGCCTATGTCCATCTGTATACCCCTGTATCTTATTATATCTATATTTACTTACTACCTACCACTATTACTGTTTTTTCTGCGTTTATAACTCATTTTGAAAGAGTTTGAGGTGGTAAGTAATCTTACCACTTACTGACCACCCTACCACTATTAAATCAATTGTACTTCTGGTTCTGACTCTGTAACAAGAGTATGCGTAATTGTCCAAATATTCCTCTTCTGCACTAACCAACATTTCTTCGACATCCCGCTCCGCTTAACATTCTTCTTCTCAAAGCCAAGCTTGCCTAAAATCTGTCCAAGCTTTTTCAATGAGGCATCTGTTACTTTATACGACTGTGATATATCATTAAATACCTGAGCAATCTCTGTTGTTGTCATAGGTGTTGCAGTTGCAGGTGATAATGGAATGGCAAAGTGCTCAACCAATAGCCCTTCCTCATATGTCTTCAACCTAAAATCTTCATTATTATTTTCTATCTCGGATATTTCATTCGGATCGAAGTAGAACTGCTCACCCTGCTTAAATAGAGTGTATGCCTGTGAAAAAACTTTATCCATATCCACAGTATGCTGGTAATCAACATTTTTTACTGAGAAGGCCAAGAACCTACGTGTACCTGATAAGTCAGTAAGGAACTCTTCTCTATCTATGCTACCTACAAAACTCGCCCTACGGATATAATTCTTACTTTTCCTCATATAAGGTTCACGTAAGGAGATCTTATCCAATGAAAATAAGGACTTAAGGTAACCTATCTCCTCACGGTTCAGTGATCCTAGTTCATCCAGGTTAATTAACAACCGTGTCGAGAGATTTATCTTAGAATCTTTATCGTCATTAACAGATCCGACATAAAGATATTTTGCAGGATCTAATTTATTCGGGACCAGCTTGTTAAACCACTTTGTCTTACCTAAACCTTGACTGCCGAAAAAGTTAATAGACACTTCATTAGTTAATCCTGGTTGTGTAGCACATGCTGTCATTGCTATTAAAAATCTTCTGAGACTCTTGTACCAGAATGCCTTTTTATTTACATCCAATAGTTCTACTGTATCACAGAGTTCTTCAATATAATCATGACCGTCCCATACAGGCAGAGCATCGAAGTACTCGATGAAGGGATCATATTTAGTTACATAATCTGAATTTAACAGGTTATTAAGCCGATCATATGAAAAAGAAAATCCTTTATGCTGTATCTCCCTGTAAATACTTGATAAATCATAGTCTCCTGCATCATGAAAGACTTCATCTGCTTTCTTCTTCATCTCCAGGTTACTTGTTACATCATTTATCCTGAAATCGTATAATGAAGAAAGATATACCTCAACCTTTTGGATATCGGTTGCGGAATTATTTTCGATGGGTGTACCAAACCCCATCTTTACAAAATCCCGAGTAGCCTGCTTAAAATTCTCGCTTGTATCTCCGTATTTAAGAAGTGTATAAATAACTGAAGGGACATAAATATATTGTGTTTCGAAAGGAGAGCCGTTTGTTGAGTAGACTCGGAACTTAATATCATCAAATGTAGCAGAGGTACCAATATTTTTTCCAGGCCTTACCCAGTACTCAAGGTTATTCCTAGTATATAATAATTTCCATCCATGCTCGGTTAAAAGATCTTTACATTCACTTAATCCTTGTTCGCTTTCATTATATAATTCCCAAGGCTTACCGGTAAATGTTCTGCCTTCCTTGAAAGTGCTTTTTGCATATGTTTCTACTTTATTAAATGTGCGCGTAGCTGATAACAGTGTATCCCTTTCATCAATTGATATTTCAGGAATACTGCTGAAGTCCCCTTGTATAAGAACATATCCTTCAGAAGGCGCACATACTATATATCCACCCTCCCCACGTGTTTCAATAATACACTCCTGTGCAGCCTTACCTGTCTTTGCATTTTCAGTTGGCCAGGAAGCAAGTTTTAAGTTACCCTCAACAGCAGAGCATCTGTAGTAAATATGGAATCCGCCACCTTGAGTTTTTTCTACAATACATTTACTAATTATATCATTCACTTCGGGTAATGATCTGTATTCATTATATATTTTTTCAGCATTACTTAAATGATTATCGATATCTATTACTTCCAGGCTACCTGATATTATTCCGCAAACGATACCAACTCTGGTAGTTTTAAGATCTACATCAGTAAATTTATCTTCGATCTCCTGAGGTGTGATTATTCTCGATTGGTATTCTGACCATGTTGTTCCTGCTGGTCTTTTCTCATTTCTTACTGTAGGCAGGACATTTAACCCATATTCATTAACATATTTTTTTATTAAATCTATATTATTCATTCTAACCTTTACGTTTATTCGCCGATTGTTATGTGTGTTCGGCTTAAGTAAAAGAAGGAGTCTATCGACTCCTTCTATATGTTTCAACGTTTCGGGTTTTCTAAGTTGTATGTTAACTGTTTGTATGTAAAAAGTGTGACTTGTCGGTATGTCTTTTAGTTTTGCAGTTTCATATTAAACATAACCATATGGTTATAAGATCATCAGGTTGTCAGTTTCAGGGGTTTTCAGTTGGTATGTTTCAGTGCAGAATGTTTCGAGTTTCTATAACAAATATACTATAGTTTAATATTAAAAGCAAATCTTCTTACAGCACTTTTCTCCTTCATTTATGCTCAATTTTAAAGGTTTTTCTTATATATAAGTTACCCCTGCACCTCCTTAATATAAGTCCTAATATTAGTGCAGCTGATTACAGCAAATCAACTGCACGCCTTAAATCATCTCCCCGCAGATGGGCATATATTTGTGTGGTTTTTATATCAGAATGCCCCAGCAGCTTGCTAACTTCATATATAGAAACTCCAGCCTGTACGAGCCAGGACGCAAATGTGTGCCTGAGAGAGTGGAAATTTAGTTTGTTGTTTATATCGGCACGATCAACATACTCCGCAAATTTGTGAGATATGAAGTCCTGACTCATTGGTTGACCATTATATAGAAAAACTCTGCTTGAGCTTGCAGCTCGATTCCGCAATACTTGGAAGGCATTTGCGTTTAACGGAATTGTCCGTACTCGTTTACCTTTTGTAACATGGTGTTGGTTGTCGAGTATAACAATTTTATCAACCAGGTTAATCTGGTTCCACTGAAGTTTAATCAGTTCCATTTGCCGCATACCAGTGTTTACTGCAAAGATAGCCATGTCCTTGATATCCTCGTTGTCTATAACGGCCAGAAGTTTTTCAAAGTCTTCCTGGGAATAAAAAAGCGGCAGCTTCTGTGGTATCCTGACTTTCTTTACGCTTCTGCATGGATTTTCCAGAAGATAGCCTTGTGGTATTGCCCAGTTAAACGCTGCTGAAATATTTATCTGGTCTTTTCGTGCCTGGTAAACGGATGCAGTCGTAATACGATTTTCAACATACCCGCTGATGTCTCTTGCAGATATTTCTGTTATGCTTACATCACCGAAATACTTTTTGAAAAAGCGGAATGTCTGTTTATAACCGTAGTTGGTCCAGTATGTATGCAGTGCTTCAGAATGTTTTAGAAACTGAAAGGCGAATTTGTTGAGGGTGATGGGGCTGGTTTGTTGTTTATTTCTTTCTTCGAGTTGTTTAGTGAAGTCTATTAGAAATAGATAAGCTTTAGATTTAATTTTAGCTTTGGTGGAAATAGAAGTGAGTTTGCCATCTGTCTTGTTATAATAGAGATGGTAAATTCCGCTTGAACGTTTTGATAGAAACATTGAAATTTCCTTCCCGTTAGATGGGTTTAGTCATTTCAGGTAAGTGTTTTAGGTTGGATATAATTGCTTATTGAATTACTTACCCCCCTCTCGTTATTGCAGGCATACACATTGAAAAACCCTCAAATTCTTTCGAATATGAGGGCTAATCGTGACCCCAAGGGGATTTGAACCCCTGTTACAGCCGTGAAAGGGCTATGTCCTAACCACTAGACGATGGGGCCATCTTAGTTCAATACATCAAAAGGAAACTTATTTGGGTGAGCGATGGGAATTGAACCCACGACCCCCAGGGCCACAACCTGGTGCTCTAACCAACTGAGCTACGCTCACCATTTAGTAGAGCTTCCGCTCTATAATTATTTGTACGCCCAAGTGGACTCGAACCACTAACCTATAGCTTAGAAGGCTATTGCTCTATCCAATTGAGCTATGGGCGCATGAGTCTCACTTCTTTAAGAACTTAGTTTGTCGGGGCGGCAGGATTCGAACCTGCGACCTCCTGCTCCCAAAGCAGGCGCGATGAACCGGGCTACGCTACGCCCCGAATTTTCTCTGTTTTATCTTTCCAATCAAGCCGGAATGACTGTCCTACCCGGGAATGATATATATGTCCTTTTTTAAACAGGAAACAAATATATCGGTTTATCAAAATAAAAACAATGTTATCACGATATATTTTTTATTCACTCTATAAATTTCTATTTTTCTTAATCAAAATCAATCAAACTATAACTATCTGGATGCTGTTTCCGCTTTATATATCAAAAAGGTTCACATTCTCTAAAAAGGACTCCAGGTTCTTTTCCTTTATTTCCGTTATTTCGATTGTGGGAATCTCTCTCGGTGTGGCTACTCTTATTATTGCTTTAAGCATCCTTAAAGGATTTGAAAAAACAATAACAAACAAAATTATAGATTTTGATGCTCATATAAAGATCTCCTCAATAAGTAATACTTTGCCCGATTATCACACTGGCCTCCCTAGAATTAAAGCCCTTTTGGGCAATAACCTCCTTGAAATCAATCCTTACGCCTCCAGCCTGGCAATTATTACAAGCAAGCGGGGTACTGAAGGCATAAATATAATCGGAGTATTTCCAGACAATAAAATGAGGGGAATTAAGGAGAATATGACCTTTGGTAATATAAGCCTCAATGACCCCGCTTCTATTATAATCGGAAAAAAGCTTGCTGATAAAATTTATGCTAAACCGGGCGATAAAGTAACCCTTTTCACGTTAAAGAATGACAAAATCCCTTCACCTGAAAATATGCCTAATATAAAAAACTTTGTTATTTCCGGTATCTTTGAAAGCGGAATGGCAGAATATGATGATGCCTTTGCATACATAAATATTAATTCCGCTCAATCCCTCCTGAAAATCGGGGATAATATTAATGGGTATGATATCCGGGTAAATGATATCTCTAAGATTGACAGCCTCAATCATCTTCTGCAGGTGAGACTCAAGTATCCATATAGAACCGCTTCTATTTATGAATCACATAAGAATATCTTCACATGGATAGACCTTCAGAAAAAACCGATCCCTATCGTGTTAGGATTAATAATTATTGTCGCTGTGTTTAATATAATCGGCACTCTCCTGATGATGGTGCTTGAAAAGACAAATGCAATAGGAATATTAAAGTCCCTTGGTGCTGCCGGAAAGCAAATCACCCTCATCTTCCTTTTCCAGGGAATGGTCCTTGCCTTAGCAGGGATATTCCTCGGTAATATAATCGGTTTTCTGATAATGGAAATACAATTAAAGTACAATATTATTACTCTCCCCTCTTCAGTATATTTTATGTCGACTGTCCCTATTTATCTATCAGTTACTATATTCGGCGGGGTATCAATTCTTACACTTCTGCTTTGCATAATAGCTTCCGTAATCCCTAGCTATGTAGCATCGCGCATTAAACCTGCTTCAACAATACGGTTCAACTGATGAGATTTGAAACCTTCATAGCAAAGCGTTATTTAATCTCTAAACACAAAGTTAATTTTATTACCATTATTTCATTTCTCTCAATAGCAGGAATAACAATAGGTGTTGCAGCCCTGATAGTTGTGCTTTCTGTGTTCAATGGTTTCGGCAGTTTGGTTACATCATTCTTTGTTAGCTTTGATCCCGATGTTAGAATACAAATAATAAATCCTGACCTCAACTTCCATATAAGTGATTATAGAAATCAGTTTGAGGAGATTAAGGATATAAAAAGCTATTCCCCTTTCGTAAGCGGAAAAGTACTGGCAGTCCTTGGAAGAGAAACACAAGTAATTAACCTTAAGGGTATAACTGAAAACTCCGGTGAAACAATTTATGATATAAAAAAGAATATCATGTTCGGCAAGTATAATTTGTCGGAATCCGATGGAATTCCCAGGGTTCTTATCGGACTTAGGCTTGCCGACCGTTTGGAATCACTTATCGGCGATACTCTTACCCTAATTTCTCCATCGGGTATAGAAAATGTTATTACCGAAACTTCCCTTCCTAAAATGCAGACCTTTATCGTCGGCGGAATTTACAACTCCAACAATAACGAGTATGATGCAAATTATATCTTCTGCGCATTACAACCGGCTCAAAGTCTTCTTGGTTATAATACAAGAATCCAGGGAATAGATTTCAGATTAAATAACTCTAGGGAATCAAACAGCGTTAAGGAAAAACTTACGAGATTCCTGGACAAGAACAATTTTGCAGTTTATACATGGTACGATTTCCATAGAGAACTTTATACGGTGATGCAGATTGAAAGATGGACCGCATATATTATACTTTCACTTATAATTGCAGTCGCCTCCTTTAATATCCTCGGCTCTTTGTCGATGTCTGTTATTGAAAAGAAGAGGGATATAGGAATCCTGAGATCAATGGGAACAGAAGAAAAATCAATCATAAGAATATTTATGTTCGAAGGTTTATTCATAGGATTACTGGGAACAGTGCTAGGTTCAATTCTGGGATACTTTATCTGTTTTCTCCAGTTAGCTTATAAGATATATCCGCTGGATCCCACTCAATATAAAATGGATGCCCTGCCGATGGAATTAAGGGTTTCCGATTTCTTTTTCATTGCCGGAGTCTCCATGCTGTTGTCTTTCCTGGCAGCCCTATTTCCTGCAAGACGTGCAGCCAAAGTTAATCAGATTGAAGCCATAAAATGGGAATGATATGTTAAGAGCAATTAATTTAATTAAGTCATATCAGACTGAAAAAAAAGTAAAGCTTGAAATACTGAAGTCAGTTTCTCTCGAGATTGAACCTGAAAAGATTTCAGTTATAATCGGCGCTTCAGGTGCCGGTAAAAGTACACTTCTTCACCTGCTCGGTGGTTTGGATAGACCCGACAGCGGAGAAGTAATTTTTAATGACAATAACATATTTACTCTATCTGATGATAAACTCGCTAAATTCAGAAACAGGAATATCGGATTTGTTTTCCAATTCCATCACCTACTTCCTGAATTTACCGCTTTAGAAAATACAGCAATCCCCTTAATGATTAATGGGATAAGTCTTACAAAAGCTTCTGCTAAAGCAAAAGAGATATTGGAAGTAGTAGGTTTGTCGGAAAGACTTCATCACAAACCGGCTGAGTTGTCGGGCGGAGAACAACAGAGAGTGGCTGTTGCCCGCGCACTTGCGAATGATCCTTCTATCATATTTGCTGATGAACCAACAGGAAACCTTGACTCTGCAAACAGCGAATCGATCCATGATCTTATTGTTGAGCTGAGAGATAAGTTCAAAAAAACATTTGTAATTGTTACCCACAATGCGGCACTCGTTAACCTTGCTGATAAGGTATTCGAAATTAAGGATGGAAGGATCTTCTCAGAATTCGTTTAACAAATATTCAAATAATAATCTTACACCAAAACCCGTCATATACTTCTTGCTATAATTAGTAAAACTATTTGCCATCGCAGGTCCAGCAATATCAATATGCGCCCAGGGAATATTCTTATCAACAAATTTCTCAAGGAACTTTGCCGCAGATATTGCGCCTCCCCATCTGCCCCCTATATTCTTCACATCGGCAACATCACTTTTAATCAGTTGGTTATAATCATCCCACATGGGCATCGCCCAGACTCTCTCAAAGGTTTTCATTCCGATATTAAAACACTGCGTGGCAAGTTTATCATTCTTAGTAAACAGTCCCGCTGTGTTTTCTCCTAATGCAACTACACAAGCCCCGGTTAGCGTAGCAAGATCAATGATCACTCCGGGTTTTATTTTAGAAGCAAAGTCCAGCGCATCAGCAAGAATAATTCTTCCCTCGGCATCGGTGTTGTCTATTTCAATTGTTTTTCCTGATGATGTTTTAACTATATCACCTGGGTGCATGGACTTTCCTGAAGGCATATTTTCTGCTGCAGGTATAATTCCAATAATATTAACCGGAAGTTTTTCAATTGCAGCAGCCAGAATAGTACCTGCAACAACCGCCGCGCCTGACATATCAGCTTTCATTTCCCCCATGTTCGCAGCTGGTTTAATTGAAATGCCCCCCGA
>PLLW01000023.1 GCA_003141435.1 Ignavibacteriales bacterium | reverse complement strand
AAGTATTTTGTTTGTTCCGGCAAGGGATATGGTAAAGCATCAGAAGCAGAAGTAATGGCAAGATTGGCGGAAAAATTAGGAGTGCCCAAAGAAAGAATCAGAATCGAGCCCAATTCAAAAAACACCGGAGAAAATGCCGGCGAGGTGAATAAAATGTTCGTCAATAAGAATGTTAATATCGGTCTTGTCACTTCGGCTTTTCATATGAAGCGCAGCGAACGGGAATTTAAAAAATATTTTAATAATGTGCTGCCGCTGCCCGCTCATTATTTANNTCAGAAGAACTTTATAAAACGTCTATTGCTTTCAAAGAAATTATTGCTCAATTATGGTACAGATTAAAATAATTATAAAAATAAGTGAACTGTAAATAAAATATTTAATCAATATATTATTGAGGGGAGAATGATTCATGGAACAGCAAAACAGGGAAAACAACGATGAGATTAATCTTTACGATTTATGGAAAGTAATTGCCAAAAGGAAAAAACTCATCATCGGGCTATTTATCGTTATTGTAGGATTAACAGCCATTGTCAGCTTTCTTATGCCTGATATTTACAGAGGGGAGGCCGGTCTCCTCGTTATCCTCAAATCTGAAGTAATAACCGCTAAAGAAATAACAGATTTAATCGGGAGAATTGATGATGAAAAACAATTAAGGATGGTGCCTAAATCATATTCTAATGTAACGCATATCAAGCTCAACGACATTAAGGATTCAAAAAATATAATTGCAGTGACAATTGATGCAAAGAAGATTGACGATATTCCCAAGGCTTTATCGGAGGTCGTAGGATATTTAAATAATATGGATGTTATAAAATCTACAGTTAGCCGGGACAAAGAAATGCTTCTTAAACAATCAGCAGAACTCTCAGATCTTATAAAATCCTCACCGGATTTATTAGCAACGTATCATAAATTGTTTAGTGCCGGAAAACTTTCTACGATGGGTTTTAACCCAATAGATGTTAATAAAAGTATAAGTAACATAAAAGTAGAATTGCTAGGAGTCGAGCAGCAGATTTCAAGATTAAACAATGGAGGTATAGAAATAGCAGCACAACCCTATATTTCCAGCCGCCCCGTTAGCCCCAAGATACTACGGAATGTTGTAGCCTCCGGTATTCTTAGCCTTTTATTAGGGGTCTTCCTTGCCATTTTCATCGAGTACATCGGAAATATCAAGAATAAGAAAAGCTAACCAAACGACAATGCTTGACTGATTAAATGGTCACGCATTACGTCATCTTGAATCCATAATGGAATAGGAAAAGAAATAATATTGATTTCTTGACCAAATTGTTAAGAAAATAAATGTTTAAATTAATTCAATTAACTGTCTTTTTTCAATCCTTTGGTTATCTGTTCCAATTTGTCGCATTTTTATTATTTGCAAAAATGCTTGGCGCAGAGAATCAGGGGATATTTACCGTTTTTGTAACTACCGGTCAAATAATCGCTCTTTTAATATCCTTTGGTTTACCAGGTGGAATAACTTATTTCGTTGGTAAAGATAGAAGTCTTTTTTTGCCTGTTGTTGCAAATTGTTGCAAGTTGGTTTTAGCTCTTCTACCCCTTTTGATTTTGGTTTTATATGTATTACCAATAGATAAATTATTTAGCGTATACTTAATCAGGGATTACGTGCCATATCTATTAATTTCAATTTTTTTCCTGACTTTTTCGAGTATTTTCCAAGTATCTATTCTCAGCCTGAAAAAGTATTTATATTACAACTTGTTTTCCTTTGGGGCCGGGCTTATCATATGTATCCTCGCTGTTCTTATTTGGTTCGCGCCTGTTGTTTATAATAAGTTGAATCTATCAATTATCGCGTACATTGTTTCATACGGGATAGTGTTCATTTATGGGGCCACCCTTGTCATCAATGAAACTATGGTTATAGGAAACAAGGGAGGTGTGCAATCTTTTTGGGAGCAGTTTAAAGTCGGATTTAGAGGTTTTATTTCAAGCATAGCAGCATTATTACTCTTCCGGCTGGATATTTTTCTCGTTGCATATTTTCTGTCTCTAAAGGAAGTTGGTATCTACTCTATTGCCGTGTTGAGTGCGGAAGTGGTTACGAAAATACCTACGTGGTCCGCTGGTATTCTTATACCTATGGTTGCAAGCAATGAAATTGACCATGTAAAAAGGACTGTTTATCTTTTTTACTCAGCAATTATTGTTGCTTTATTATCGGGTTTGCTTTTTTTATTAGTATTTCTTAATTTTTCCAACTTGATCTCAAATGTAATAGGGAAAGACTTTACGGGTGTTGAAACTTGCTTACTGCTTCTGTTGCCCCGGGTTATTATGCAAAGTGGTGTTGGAATCTTGGCGGCCAATTTGGCGGGTAAAGGATATCCGTGGTATCATCCTGTAGGATGTACGTTCCCACTTATTATTATTATTTTATTAGATATTATATTGATTCCCAAGTGGGGTATTAATGGGGCTGCTCTAGGGAGTTCGTTAGCATATGTTAGTGCTTTAATAATTTTCTGGATTGGATTCGGTAAATACAATGAACTCACCGAAGATGTGAGTCTTAAAACATACATGGTTATGTTACTCAACCATTTACCTGGACGCTAGCTTAAATTCTAAATTTGGAGCTTGGTTGAGAAGGATTATGATATGAGCACGGTTGCAGCAACGAGAGAGATTATTTCGGAAGGGTTGCGACAAATAGGCCTTGAATATGGTGATGCCGTGTTGGCCCGTTTACAATGTTTGCGAATTAGCATGGTAGTACAATTGGCAACTTATGGAATAATCCGATTTAAACATGAGGAGAAAAGTCAAACTGGCTGCGAATAATGCAAAGGTATCAATGTATTCTAATTCTTTAAATACAATCATCACATTCATGTCAGTGATTGCTGTATTTTTCTTCTCATACATTCCCTTTTTATATATTTTTTCTATTATTGGCATAGAAAAGAATATAATTTTTATATTGTTAATATCCGCAATCTTAATTCTTGCTTTATTTAGTTTTACGGGGCAAATGCTTCGTGGGAAAATTCAATTCTATAAGCGCAATATTACGGCGCTATCTTTGTACCTGCTGTTCGCAATATATGCTTTAGTCAGTTTCTTTCTCATAGGAGAAAAATTAAACGATCTTTTTACAATAAGAACACTTGTTCTAATAAATCCGATATTTGTGCTATTAGCTCTGTTATGTCTGCAAAATAAAAATAATGTTATTAATTTATTGTATTTACTTTCATTTAGTTACTTCATTATATTGATCTGGTCCTTGATTCAAGGAAACATATCTTTAAGTTCAAATAATGAACAAAACATATTTATGAATATTGATAATGGTTTTTACCAAAATATAAATATGTACCTTGGTTTATTCGCGATCTGTAATTTAGGGCTTCTGTCATCCAATAATAAATTCATTTCTGTGATTTCCAAGATTCTAATACTATTATCAGTAATAGGTATGTTCATAATAGGTGGGCGCGGTTCTGTGGTTGCTTTGGTTGCTATTTTCTTAATATATTATATTAATATATTAAAGTCATTTACTTTCACTTTATCATTCATTCTCAAATCAATTATTCTAATTATTATCGTAGTAGCATTGATGGCATTTTATTTTGCCGAGATTACTCAAATATTAAATGCCTCAATTACATGGCAACGATTCATGATGCTAACTAAAGAAGGTGATGAGTCATTAAGAATTTACCTTTTCTCGCATGCGCTTGAGCTATTTTTTAGCAATATCAAAACAATGATATTTGGTGCTGGAATCAATAGTTTCTCTGTTTATATTGGTGTTAACGATTTACGAATGTTTCCTCATAATATATTACTAGAGCTTTTAGCAGAATATGGCACTGTCGGCACAATATTATTTGCAATACCCGCTGGATATATCATAAGTATTCGAAATAAAATATTAGGCTCAACTTTTGGTGATTGTATCAATGAGCAAATTATATTTCTTATATTTATCTATATATTAATCAATGATCTATTTAATGGCGCTTTAAGAACGTCATGGATGTTTATATTTTTTATGTTCTTATTGATTCCCAGTCGGAAAGACATTGAATTATTTAACAAAACTAAATTCAGGGCATATTTATGAATATTATAGTTATTTCAACACATGGATTACATATCGATCCTAGAGTCTACAATGAGTCGATTACATTGATAGGAGCTGGTCATCATATTGAAGTTATAAGTTGGGACCGTGAAAATAATTGCAATGGTATTGAATATGATGAAATTGATGGAATTAAAATTAAAAGAATATTTATTGACTCCAAATATGGAACAGGATTTAGTCAACTATTTGCTTTTATAAGATTTACCTATGAAGCAAAGAAATATCTAAAGGGGAAAAAATATGATGTCATACATGGGCAGGATCTTGATGGGGCCTTCATAGGTACGTTTTTAAAAAAAGATAAAATTCTTGTCTGGGATATGCGTGAAATTTTTGATGGGTTATATCATGGTCGAGTAAAAACATTATGCTACAAAATATTTGCGTGGTGGTGTTTTTTAAATATTGATGGATTGATCACAGTTCTTGACTATCAGTTAGAAAGGTATAAAAAAAAGATTAAAAAAAGTACCATTTGTGAAACAATATTAAATACTACTGAAAGGAGAATCTTTCAGGGATTTAAAAGAACTAAAAGTAAGTATCTTAGAATATCTTACATTGGATCTGTAAGGCAGTTCAAAGAATTGAAACTGCTAATGGATAGCGCCATAAATATTGGTGATTTAAAAATTCAAATACATGGGTCAGGACCTGTACTTGAAAATATACTTAGTATTGGAGATAATTACAATAATGTTATAATAACCGGTCAGTTTTATTATAAAGACACAAAATATCTTTATGAAGAAACTGATCTTCTATATGTAATATATGATAATAGTGTAGATAATATGAAATATGGGATCCCGATTAAAGGCTATGAAGCAATATATACACTTACGCCAATAATTGCCCAATATGACACATATTTTGGCGATTTTGTGAAAAAATATGATATTGGATTCGTAATTAGAGGTGATGATATTAATGAATTAAGAGATATAATATTAAAAGTTAATTCAAAAAGGAAGCTATTAGAAAAGAAAGCGGATAACATTAAACAAATCCAGAACTCATATCTTTGGGAGAATCAAGCTGAAAAATTGAAATTGTTTTATTACAATTTGGGGAATAAAACTATGTAGCTTCATTGCATTGATATATCAATTTAGGCAATCGAATATACATCGTTACATATTAATTCATTGAGAAAATAATTATGAATCAACTAACAGAAACTAAAATAATTACATTACCAAAATTTGAAGATACAAGAGGCAACCTTTCATTCATTGAGGAAGAAAGACATATTCCATTTAAGATTGAACGCACTTACTGGATATATGATGTTCCCGGCGGCCAGATGCGTGGCGGCCATGCTTTTAAGGAGCAAAGGGAATTTATCATTGCCCTCTCCGGCAGTTTTGATGTCGTGGTTGACGACGGTACTCACAAACAATTGTTCTCTTTGAACCGCTCATATTACGGCCTTTATATTCCCTGCGGTTTATGGAGACAGATGGAAAACTTTTCTACCAATTCCCTGGCCTTCGTGTTGAGTTCAACAAAGTTTGTAGAATCCGATTACATTCGCGATTATGAAAAGTTCTTAAAGTATAGAGAAGAATATGAAAAACAGCGTATATGACTGTGTCATTCTGCCATTAAGTAAAATACATAATAGAGCGGGTAATATTACCATTGTTGAGGGGCAAAAGAATATTCCCTTTGATGTGCGACGCGTTTATTATCTTTATGACATTCCCGGCGGTGAGAACAGGGGCGGGCACGCCCATAAAGAGCTTCATCAGTTTATTGTTGCCGCCAGCGGCTCATTCAATGTATTGCTTGATGACGGACAGAATAAAAAGACCTTTACCCTCAACCGGCCCGACTATGGCTTGATGGTTGTGCCTGGCATTTGGAGAGAATTGTTTGAGTTCTCGTCTGGTGCTATCTGTTTAGTGCTGGCTTCACATAAGTATGATAAAGATGATTATATGCGTGACTATGATCAATTTATTATTTTTCGCGACAATATCAACAGTACATAAACACACCAAAGTTAATGACAATCCCTGATGCTATTAGACAAAAGACCACTAAATCATAAGTAAAATTAGAGAAGGGTTATTATGGCTGGGCCGTGAGTATGAACAGAG
>PLLW01000069.1:31054-32761 GCA_003141435.1 Ignavibacteriales bacterium | reverse complement strand
GATCTCCTTTCAAATATTGAAATGAATCCGGTTGAGACATTCTGGTGTGAAGGAGCTGATAAAACTAAAATTCAGTCAATTCTTATCAAGCCCCCTTTCTTCGATCCTAACAAAAAATATCCGGTCATATTTTTAATACATGGAGGACCTCAGGGTCATTGGGATGATGATTTCCATTTTCGCTGGAATCAGCAGCTTTTTGCATCTCAGGGATATGTAGTCGTATCTCCAAATCCAAGAGGTAGTACTGGATATGGACAGAAATTTACTGATGAGATTTCCGGCGATTGGGGAGGGAAACCTTATATAGATTTAATGAATACCTTTGATTATGCAATTAAGAATTTTAAATTCATAGATGCAAATAACCAGTTTTCTGCAGGTGCTTCTTATGGTGGTTATATGGAAAACTGGATGGAAGGTCATACAACAAGATTTAATGCTGTAGTCAGTCACGATGGTGTTTTTAATACCGAAAGTGAATTCGGTACAACTGAGGAATTATGGTTTCCCTTATGGGAATTTAAAGGCGCTCCGTGGCAGAATAGAAAATTATATCAAAAATGGTCTCCTCATATGTATATTCAGAATGCTAAAACTCCCATGCTCGTAATTCAGGGAGCCAGGGATTTCAGGGTTCCTGAAGAACAAGGTTTCCAGCTCTTTACTTCTTTGCAAATGCTCGGTGTTGAAAGTAAATTTCTTTATTTTCCGGATGAGTTTCATTTCGTAACTAAACCTCAGGACGCAAGATTGTGGTGGAATACAGTTTTCGATTGGTTCGGGAAACATAAAAAATAGGAGTATTTATGAAAGACGAAGATATTGATTTAGATGAATTTACTGAACTTGATTTCGGAGGTATTCAGGAAGATCAGGAAGAAAAATTATCTGTCGAAGAAAATCTTTGGAGTCGGCTTGAAAAATCAGGGAATAAGATTTCTTTTGCCAGAGATCTTCTCGCCCTTTATAAATATATGGACGATCCCTTTGTCTCTTGGCAGAAAAAGGTTGTAGTTGCTGCCGCCCTGATTTATTTTGTTACTCCTATAGATAAAATCCCAAGGTTTGTTAGGTTTTTTGATCTGCTCGATGAACTGGGAGTGATGACTATTCTGCTTAAATTTCTTGGAAAAGAACTTATGCCCTATTATGAAGCGGGGTACAGATCTGAATAATTTTAAGCTTCTAACAAGCAAAGAAATTTATAAAGGTCGGGTTATCGATCTTAGAGTTGATGAAATTCAATATGAAAACGGAATAACGGGTTATAGGGAAGTTGCTACACATCCCGGTGGCGCAGCTATTGTCGCTGTTAAGGATGGGAAAATAATTTTAGTTACCCAATACCGCTATCCTTTAAATAAAATTATCTATGAGCTCCCTGCTGGTAAACTCGATCACTCGGAAGATCCTGTTGTATGTGCTAAAAGGGAACTGGAGGAAGAAACAGGATATATATCGGAAAATTTTATTAAACTGGGAGAAATCGTCTCTACTCCCGGTTTCTGCAATGAACGCTTATATCTTTTTCTTGCCAGTGGTCTTAAACAGGGTAAAAAAAATCATGGGGAAGGAGAGTATGGAATGGAAACTCACTATTTTTCTCTCGGAGAAATTGAAGAAAAAATATTCAACGGTGAAATAATAGATGCCAAAACTATCTGTGCAGTCTACTTGGCTAAGAAATATTTAGTAAAGTAATAT
>PLLW01000069.1:0-30973 GCA_003141435.1 Ignavibacteriales bacterium | reverse complement strand
CAGCATATCGCAACGGAGTTTATGATCAGGCTTAACCATAAAATAAAACGCCCGCCTCTTTGTGCTGTCGCGTTGACTACCGATTCCTCCAATTTAACTGCAGGCGGAAATGATATCGGTTTCGAAAATGTATTTGCCAGAAATGTTCAGGGCCTTGGAAATAAAGGGGATGTTTTAATTGCAATCTCAACAAGCGGAAATTCTCCTAATATTATTAAGGCAGTTGAAATGGCTCATGAAAAAGGAATGGTGGTGCTGGGATTCCTTGGAGGTTCCGGGGGAAAATTAAAAACTCAGGTGGATCTTCCAATTATTATTCCCTCATCAAATGTTCAAAGGATTCAGGAGGGACATATTACAGTAGCCCATATCTTATGTGAACTTGTCGAATTGGAATTATACGGTGGCTAACTTAAATAATTACTTTTGTGTTAGCTCTATAAAATTTATTTTATCCCCCTCGTTTATATTATGCCTTGAGCAGTATCCTCCATTTACTTCTATTACATATTTCGCTGGTGCGGATGAAGGATAGGATTGATCTGATAAAATCTGTGTATTCCTGTGAATGGTAACAATCTTATTTAATGCGTTAACAAATATCATATCAAGTGATATCAATGTATTTCTCATCCAGAAAGACTGTCTCGATTCCTCAGGAAAAATAAAGAGCATTCCCTTATTCTCATCCATCTGTTTTCGGAACATTAGTCCAAGCTCCCTGTCAAAATCAGTGTTCGCTATCTGAATATCAATTTTTGTTTTTGAATTATTCAGCGAGTCTGAAAAAGTTAATTCTCCATCTTTTTTGAACATGTATTCTGGATCCGTACTCTCTTTTTTTGAAAATGGATTAATGACTAAAAATAAAATTACGGCTAATATCACAATCCCTGAAATTATATATACTGGGTTTGAAAAGAATGGCCTTTTGGACTTTAACTGGACAGAAGATTTGTTTTCCGATTGTTTTGGCATAATTGATTTAATTCTTTTTATAATTGGTATGGAAAAATAAGAATTATTACCGCTTAATAAAATCCTTTTATTAATAACCACTACATTGTACTCTAGCTCATTTCTGTATCCCTAAACCATTCGTTTTCTTGTGTTTATATGTCAAATCTCTTAAGTTATTAATTAAATATTTGCCTTAAAATCTATATTTGAACCACATTAGGATTATAGGAATTTTGGTTTATGAGCAATGACAAGAACTTAGAAATAAATGAATTGGAAACTAAGGAATGGCTCTATTCTCTCGATTATGTGCTTGAGCATGGAGGTCCTGAAAGAGTAAAGGAACTTCTCCAGCAACTCCAGATCAGAGCGCATAAAGCAGGAATTAGTATCCCTTTTACTGCAAATACTCCATATATAAATACAATTCCTCGGGCTGAACAGCCCCCCTTCCCGGGCGATAGGGAAATTGAACGAAGAATAAAAAGCCTTATCCGCTGGAATGCAATGGCTATGGTCGTTCGGGCTAATAAACATGAAAGCGGTATCGGAGGACATATTTCAACTTATGCTTCAGCTGCAACTCTTTATGAAATTGGGTTCAATCATTTCTTCCGCGGAAAAGGTGATAATTATGATGGTGACCAGATTTATTTCCAGGGGCATGCATCTCCCGGAATCTATGCAAGGGCATTTCTCGAAGGAAGATTATCCCAGCAGCAGCTTGAAAATTTTAGAAGAGAACTTAAACCCAATGGCGGACTTTCCTCATATCCCCATCCGTGGCTGATGCCTGATTTTTGGGAGTTCCCTACTGTTTCTATGGGGCTCGGTCCTATTATGGCAATTTATCAGGCAAGGTTTAACCGCTATCTTGAAGACCGTGGACTCAAAAAGAAAAATGGTAGCAAAGTCTGGGCTTTCCTTGGTGATGGCGAAACTGATGAACCTGAATCTTTGGGCGCTATTACTCTCGCTTCTCGTGAAAAACTTGATAACCTGATTTTTGTCATTAACTGTAACCTGCAAAGATTAGATGGGCCAGTGCGCGGTAATGGAAAAATAATCCAGGAACTTGAAGCAATCTTCCGCGGTGCCGGATGGAATGTTATTAAAGTTGTCTGGGGGAGTGACTGGGATCCTTTACTCGATAAAGATTCTGAAGGTAAACTTGTCAAAAGAATGGGCGAAGTTGTTGATGGACAGTATCAGAAGTATTCTGTTGAATCAGGAAAATATGTTCGTGAACATTTCTTTGGTGTTAATAATGATCTCCTTGAAATGGTTGAAAATTTTACCGATGAACAGTTAAGAAAAATGAAAAGGGGAGGACATGATCCTGAAAAAGTTTATGCTGCCTATAAATCAGCCGTTACTCATGAAGGTCAGCCTACCGTTATTCTCGCTAAAACTATTAAGGGATATGGACTCGGCGAAAGCGGTGAGGGAAAAAATATCACCCATCAACAGAAAAAATTAAATGAAGATGAATTGGCTGAATTTCGTACCCGCTTCGGTATCCCGATTTCTGATGAGGAGGTATCCCAGGCTCCTTTCTATAAACCTCCCGATGACAGCCATGAGATGAAGTATCTTAGAGAAAGAAGAGCCAAACTGGGCGGCTTTGTCCCTTCTCGGAAATCAATTGTAAGACCTATTAAAACTCCGCCCGAAGAAATATTTGAGGAGTTCTATAAAAGTAGTGAGGAAAGGGAAGTTTCTACTACTATGGTTTTTGTTAGAATTCTTGCAAAACTCCTGAAAGATAAAGAGATAGGTAAGTATATCGTTCCTATTATTCCTGATGAAGCAAGAACCTTTGGTCTCGAGGCAATGTTTAGGCAGATAGGAATCTATTCACATGTCGGACAATTATACGAACCTGTGGATAAAGATAGCCTCCTATATTATAAGGAAGCTACAAATGGACAAATCTTAGAGGAAGGTATAACTGAAGCCGGCGCAATGTCTTCATTTATTGCTGCAGGTACTGCTTATGCAACTCATGGAATAAATATGATCCCTTTCTTTATTTATTATTCTATGTTCGGACCACAGAGGATTGGGGACCTTATTTGGGCAGCTGGAGATATGAGATGTAAAGGTTTTCTTCTCGGAGGTACTTCAGGTCGAACTACTCTGAATGGTGAGGGTCTGCAGCACCAGGATGGACAAAGCCACTTGCTTTTGTATCCATTGCCTGATGTTGTAACTTATGACCCCGCTTATGCTTATGAACTTGCTGTTATTATCAGGGATGGAATTAGAAGAATGTATGAAGAACAGGAAAATGTGTTCTATTATTTAACTGTTATGAATGAAAATTATCATATGCCCCCTATGCCTGAAGGTGTTAAGGAAGGTATTGTAAAAGGAATGTATAAACTGAAATCTTCAGAGCTTAAGAATTCTAAATATAGGGCTCAACTTTTCGGCAGTGGAACAATTCTTAATGAAGTTGTTAAGGCTCAGGAAATTCTCGAAAATTATAAGGTAGCAGCAGATGTTTGGAGTGTTACAAGCTATAAAGAATTAAGAAGGGATGCCCTCGATATTGAAAGATGGAATCTGCTCCATCCTTCAGATGAACCAAAGGTTCCCTATATTACAAAAATGCTCAGGGATGAAGAAGGGGTTTTTGTTGCCTCATCCGATTATGTTAAAGCTTTACCCGATTCAATTTCTAAATGGGTTCCGCGCCCCTTGATTTCCTTGGGAACCGATGGTTTTGGCAGAAGCGAATCCAGGATGGCTTTAAGGGATTTCTTTGAGGTGGATGCAAAACATGTTGTTTTGGCGGCCTTGTCTGCTTTATTAAAAGATGGGAAAATTAAATCCGGTATAGTTGAAAAAGCTATGAAGGATTTGAATATAAATCCCGATAAAAGAAATCCTATGAATACTTAGAGTGTAAAGATAAATCGTGAAATTATCTATATAAGGTTTTTGTAATGGCTAAAGAATTCAAATTACCCGAGCTGGGCGAAAATATAACAGAAGCTGACGTTTTGACTGTGCTCATAAAATCCGGGGATACGATTGAAAAAGATCAGACTGTTATTGAAATAGAAACTGATAAAGCTACCATAGAGGTCCCCTCTACAATTGATGGCGTTATCAAAGAAGTTTTAGTTAAAGCTGGTAAGAAAATAAATGTTGGCGCTGTGCTCTTCACTGTTGAATCCACCCCTTCCACAGAAAACAGCCCCAAAACTTCTATTTCTGTCCCCAATGTTTCCAAAGAAAGCAAACAGGGTGGCTCTTCCATTTCTCCTGCTATAACAGTTCCTTCCAAAGGCTCAGCCAAAGTTTTATCTCAGGAGGGCTCTCCCTCTGAACTTCATATAGTAGATTTTAAACTTCCGGAACTTGGTGAAAATATTGAGTCTGCTGATGTTCTGACTGTTTTGGTAAAGATAGGGGAAATGATAACAAAGGATCAGGGTGTCATCGAAATTGAAACTGATAAAGCTACTATTGAAGTTCCTTCAACTGTTGAAGGGAAAGTGGTTGAAATAAATATTAAACCTGGCGATAAAGCAAAAGTTGGGTCTGTTATTCTGAAAGTCGAATCCCTTATAAGTAATGTGAAAAAGGAATCTGTTCTGTCAAAATTACCGGATGAAACCCCTCTTCCCTTTAAACCTGTGGGAGGATCTTCAGCCGGTGAAAAGAAAATGGAACCTGGTGAAATTGATGACCAGCCTCCTATCTTAAAACATTCTGCTCCTGCCGCCCCTTCAGTAAGAAGAATTGCCAGGGAACTTGGAGTTGATATAAGTAAAGTTCCTGGCTCAGGTCCCGTTGGAAGAATCTCAATGGATGACGTTAAAACTTATGTCAAAAAACTGAATGAGAATAGGGAAGCCTTTCCACCCGGCGGTTTAGGTATTAGTCGGGAACCCCTTCCCGATTTTACCCGGTTCGGCAGCATTGAAAGAAAACCCATGAGTAAGATTAGAACGATTACCGCTGAACATTTAAGCTATGCGTGGAATTCCATTCCTCATGTCAGTCAGTTTGATAAAGCAGATATTACTGACTTTGAGAAATTCAGGAAATCATATGGTGCTAAAATTGAAAAAGCCGGGGGTAAGTTAACTGTCACTTCTATCCTTCTTAAAGTAATTGCCTTTGGATTAAAAAAATTTCCTCAGTTCAATTCAAGTATTGATATTGCAAAGAAAGAAATTATTTATAAAAACTATTTTAATATTGGCGTTGCAGTCGATACCGATCATGGTTTGATTGTCCCTGTAATAAAAAATGTTGATATGAAGAATTTAACTGAGATTTCTGTTGAACTTAATAGTCTTGCAGAAAAAGCAAGAACAAGAAAAATTAGCTTGGATGAAATGCAGGGGGGATGTTTTACAATTACCAACCTGGGCGGTATAGGAGGAACATATTTTACCCCTATTGTAAATGCTCCGGAAGTGGCAATTCTCGGAGTTTCAAGAGGAACTTATGAACCATTTTATTCTGATGGGATATTCAAACCAAGAAATATGCTTCCATTGTCATTATCATACGATCATAGGATTATTGATGGAGCCGATGGCGCTCGCTTCTTAAAATGGGTATGTGAAACCCTGCAGGACCCCTTTAAATTATTCGTTGATTGATTAAGGTAAAATAAAATATGGATAAAATTAAAATTGCCGTTATTGGTGGAGGTCCTGGCGGATATGCTGCGGCTTTCCTCGCAGCCGATCTTGGGATGGACGTAACTTTAATTGATAAAGAAAAGAATCCCGGCGGCGTCTGCCTTTATAGAGGCTGTATTCCTTCAAAAGCATTGCTGCATGTCGCTAAATTAATAAATGAAGCAAAAGAAGCCTCCGATTGGGGAATTGAGTTTGGTAAACCAAAGATAAACCTGGAAAGGCTTAGGGCATGGAAAAATGAGGTGGTCAGTAAAATGACCGGGGGACTCGGTATACTTTCAAAACAAAGGAAAATAAATTTTATTCAGGGGACGGCAAGTTTTATAAATTCGTTTACATTAAAGATTGGATTAATTAGCGGTGAAACTAATGAGCTTAAATTTGATAAGATCATTATAGCCATAGGTTCAGTTATATCTACTATTCCATCCTTAAATATTGATAGCAGGCGATTACTTAATTCCACAAGTGCCTTGGATCTTCCGGAAATTCCTAAAAGCCTTTTGGTGGTAGGTGGTGGATATATTGGCCTTGAACTCGGTTCCGTTTACAATGCTTTGGGCACAAAAGTATCTGTGGTTGAAATGACCCCTGGTCTTCTTCCTGGTGCTGATAGGGATCTTGTTACTTATTTATCCAAAAGAATTGAGAAGTCATTTGATAAGGTAATGCTCAATTCTAAAGTGGTGTCGATGAAAGATTCTGCTGATGTCATTACTATTAAAATTCAGGCAAAGGATGGCACTATTTCAGAATCTAATTATGATTATGTATTGATGTCGATCGGTCGGCGCCCTGAAACAAAAGGATTGGGACTTGAGAACACAAAAGTAAAAATTAATCAAAAAGGGTGGGTGGAAGTTAACAAACAGCTCCAGACTGATGACCCCGTTATTTATGCGATTGGGGATATAGCTGGTGAACCGATGCTTGCACATAAAGCATCACACGAGGGAAGAACAGCTGTTGAACATATAGCTGGACATAAGGTTGCCTTTGAACCCTTGGCAATACCTGCCGTTGTATTTACAGATCCTGAAATTGCTTGGGCTGGATTAACCGAAACCCGGGCAAAGGAAAAGAATATAAATTATGTGTCAGCAAAGTTTCCCTGGGCTGCCTCTGGAAGAGCAACAACCCTCGGAAGAGGTGATGGAGTTACAAAATTATTAATTGAACCGGAAACAGAAAGAATTTTGGGGATTGGTATATGTGGTCCCGGTGCCGGAGAACTTATCGCGGAAGGTGTCCTTGCAATAGAAATGGGAACCAATGCTTCTGATCTTAAATTAACTATTCATCCTCATCCCACATTGTCGGAAACTATTATGGAAGCAGCTGAAGTTTTCTTCGGACAAAGCACTCATGTTTATAGACCGAAGAGGTAAAGATTAATTACTCTTTTTTCTTAAAAAAATCTTTGAAGGAGAATCGCTTTTCCCCATGCTTTGGCTTTCTGTCGCTGCTTTTATCATCCATGTCTGTTAATTGCTCTGGTCTTTCTTTCTGATCTGGAAAACATTCTCTTGACATTTCAGCGCTTATTTTTTTATAAAGATTTTCATCAGGCTCTATATATTCAGGAATCTGCTTTACGGCTATTTCCAGGGCTTCATTAGATCCAATAAACGATGCTTTCATAATGATCTTTCTTGCATTGACAAGAATGTTTTCAATCTCTTCCTCCGCCATTGAAAGTAAATCGGAAATCTCTTCCTTTTTATAATGCTCAATATCATTTAGGACGAAAACTATTCTCTCAGATTCGGGAAGTGATATTATTTCCTGATCTAAAAAACTGAGCCCTCTTCGATCAGGCATTTTTCTATTTCCCGCTATCTCGTTCTTATCCTTCTCCCTTATGCTCTGTAACGAAGAATATATCGCAATAGCTTTTAACCATAATATAAATGGGGAGTCTCTTCTGACCATGGAAATTGTTTTCCATGCTTCTGTGAATATCTTGGAAATATTTTCATTGGCATCCTCAATATTGCCAAGTAGGCGGAATGAAATTGCATAAATATATCCCGCATGCATTTTAAATAACTGTTCAAAAGCATTATAATTCCCATTTCGGGAACTTTCAATCAGTGAGCGGATTAGTTTATTATCTTGTGCCATTTAAATATTTTTATTTATCAAAATATCTAAAATGAACATTCAATGCAATAATAAGAATTATGTCAGTATTTCCCCAATTTTTTTATAATCGGTAATAGGGCAATCGCAGGAAAAATTTCTGCACAAATATATTGCAGTTTCTCCATTTATAGGGGTTTGCCTGGAAACATAAGTGGTTATATTCAGTTAATTATCTGAAACATTTTTTAGAAACACAATTTTAGTCCAGGGTTGTAGTTACATCTGGTTGATATGCAATAAAATAGCTACATATGTAAATTTATTATTATATTCATTATTAATTGTAAGTTGTTACCTGAAATTTTACTAAGTAAAAAATTATGAGCAGAAAAATAATAATAACCGGAGCTACAGGATTGATAGGACGTGAACTTTGCAGAAAACTTCACGTAGAAGGAGATGAGGTTACGGTTTTTACGCGGGAAATACAGAAAGGGAAGAAAATATTACCATATATAAATAATTTTATAGAATTTGATTACAATAAACCAGATATGTGGAAAAATGAGCTACAAGGAAAAGATGCTATTATTCATCTTGCCGGGGCTAATATTTTCGGAAAAAGATGGACCAATAGTTATAAAAGAGCGATTATGGAAAGCCGGAAAGCAGCCACAAAAAATCTTATTGATTCTATTGGGGAAATAAGCAATAAGCCTAAAATATTTATCTCTTCATCTGCAGTAGGCTATTATGGGGATAAAGGGGACGAAGTAATAACCGAAGAATCTCCATCCGGAACAGATTTTCTATCTTCAGTTTGCAGGTCATGGGAATATGAGGCTATGCAGGTAAAAAGATTTGGTGTAAGAAGAGTGAGCATAAGGACAGGTATTGTTTTAAGTTCAAAGGAGGGAGCATTAAAAAAAATGATTCTTCCATTTAAGTTGTTCGCCGGTGGTTCTATCGGGAATGGGGATCAATGGTTTCCATGGATACATATTGAGGATATTATTAATGTCTATTTGTTTGCCCTGAACAATGAAGTAGCTGGGGCATTAAACGGAACCTCTCCAAATCCTGTTAGGATGAGAGAGTTTGCAAAAACATTAGGAAAGGTGCTTCACCGCCCTTCGTTTTTTACAGTACCGGAATTTGCATTAAAACTTGCAGTTGGAGAGGGGGCGCAATCCATACTTTCAAGTTTAAGGGTAATACCACAAAAGCTAATTGAAAATTCATTCCAATTTAAGTATGAGAATTTGGAGGCAGCATTAAATTTTGAGTGCGCTAAAGTGCACTAAAATGCGGTAAAGTGCGCTAAAAGTCGTTGATCTTATATAGCTGAATCGCAGCTGGTACTGTGTAGACCCAATACCAGCAGGAGGTGAATGTCTATTGTATTCTTTCCAGAGAGTTATATATAGGGCAAACGAGGTAAGAGTTGGGGGGATATTTGGTAAATAAAAAGCCGGGTTTGATACCGGCTTTATCATTTCTGAAATGGATAAGTTTGGTATTAGTATCTGTAATAATCAGGTTTGAATGGACCTGCTACAGGTACACCTATATATTTAGCCTGCTTATCGGATAAAGTTTCGAGTTCGACACCAATCTGTGAAAGGTGGAGTCTGGCAACCTTTTCGTCGAGATTTTTAGGCAGCATATATACTTTATTTTCATATTTATCAGCATTTTGCCAGAGTTCTAACTGAGCGAGGGTCTGGTTAGAAAATGAATTAGACATAACGAAGGAAGGATGTCCAGTTGCACAGCCAAGATTAACCAATCTACCTTCAGCCAGCACAATTATGTCTTTGCCATCGATAGAATATTTATCAACCTGAGGCTTAATAGTGTCTTTAGTTTTGCCATAATTATTATTAAGCCAAGCCATATCTATTTCGTTATCGAAATGACCGATATTGCAGACTACAGCATTATGTCTCATTTTTCTGAAATGCTCTTCTTTAACGATATCGCAGTCCCCTGTTGCTGTAACAATTAGATTGGCTCTATGAATTACATCGCTAAGTTTTTTAACTTCATATCCGTCCATTGCTGCCTGCAAAGCACAGATAGGATCGATTTCAGTAACGATAACTCTTACACCGGCACTTCTTAATGACTGTGCAGAACCTTTACCAACATCGCCATATCCGCAAACGACAGCAACTTTACCAGCCATCATAAGATCGGTAGCTCTTCTGATTGCATCAACCAAAGATTCACGGCATCCATATTTATTATCGAATTTAGATTTTGTAACTGAGTCATTTACATTAAATGCAGGAAGAGGAAGAGTTCCGGATTTCATTCTGTCGTATAATCTGTGCACGCCAGTTGTAGTTTCTTCGGAGATACCTTTTATTCCGGAAACCAGTTCAGGAAATTTATCAAGAACCATATTAGTAAGATCGCCGCCATCATCAAGGATCATATTAAGGGGTTTTCTTTCTTTTCCGAAGAATAGGGTTTGTTCAATACACCAGTCGAATTCTTTAGCATTCATACCTTTCCAGGCATAAACAGAAATTCCGGCGGCGGCAATTGCAGCGGCGGCATGATCCTGAGTAGAGAAAATATTACATGATGACCACGTAACTTCGGCTCCAAGCTCAACGAGGGTTTCAATTAAAACGGCAGTCTGGATAGTCATATGAAGACATCCGGCAATACGCGCTCCTTTGAGTGGTTTTGATGGTCCATATTCCTTTCTGATGGACATTAAACCGGGCATTTCAGCTTCAGCTAATTTTATTTCTTTTCTTCCCCATTCAGCGAGGGAGATATCCTTTACTTTATTTTTTATGTATTTAACATCCTGAGTTGATTGATTCATTTATAATCCTTTATTACACTTTTATTAATATCTATACTTACTTAGCGGGCACATATTTTTTGAACAAGGGAACTAAATCCAGATGTTCCCAAGTAAATTCTTTTTCATTTCTTCCGAAGTGACCATATGCAGAAGTTTTCTGATAAATAGGTCTGCGCAAATTAAGTCTTTTAATAATTCCTTTAGGAGTAAGATCAACTTCTTTTTTTATCATTGCAGCAATTTTACTATCAGAAATTTTACCAGTTCCTTTAGTATCGACATAAATAGAAACCGGTTCTGCTACACCAATAGCATAAGCAATCTGAACGAGGCACTCTTTGGCTAACTTTGCAGCAACGACATTTTTGGCAATATGTCTTGCCGCATATGTAGCACTTCTATCGACCTTAGAAGGATCCTTGCCTGAGAAAGCGCCACCGCCATGAGGAGCCCAGCCGCCATAAGTATCGACAATAATTTTTCTTCCGGTCAGACCGCTATCGCCGTGAGGACCGCCTATCTCAAATCTGCCAGTAGGGTTAACAAAATATTTAGTTTTATTATCAAGGTACTTGGCGGGAATAACCGGTTTGATAACATATTTTATTACATCTTCTCTAATTTTCTTTTGTTTGACATCCCCGTCATGCTGAGTTGAAATAACAACGGTATCAACTCTTACAGGGTTTTTCTTATCATCATATTCAATAGTTACCTGAGATTTTGCATCCGGACGGAGGTAAGGCATTAACTTATTATTCTTTTTTCTTATATCGGCAAGTTTTTTAACAAGCTGATGAGCATAGACGATAGGCATAGGCATAAGTTCAGGAGTTTGGTCGCAAGCGTATCCAAACATAATGCCCTGGTCACCAGCCCCACCGGTATCAACACCCATAGCAATATCGGGAGATTGTGAATGGATAGAATTCAGTACAGAGCATGATTCAGAGTCGAATTTATATTCGGCTTTTGTATAACCAATATTTTTGACAGTCCTTCTAACAACTTCCTGCACGTCGATATAGGCAGTAGTAGTAATTTCACCGCCGACCAAAACGAGTCCTGTTGTAACAAAAGTTTCACAGGCTACTCTTGCATTAGGATCTAATTTGTAAATAGCATCTAAAACGCCATCGGATATGGCATCGCAAACTTTATCCGGATGTCCTTCGGAAACTGATTCCGATGTAAAGAAAAATGACATGTTTTTATATTTCCTTTTTTACTTATATATGTTAATAAAAATCTAATTCTGATGAATCACCGGAATTTAATTTGTGTAATGATCCATTAATAATCGAATTATTCCCAATTAATGAATCTTCAAGCATAATTTTACTTACAACAGCTTTGGAGCCGATAATGGAATTTTTGATTATACATTCTGAAATTTTACATCCTTTATCAATAGTCGTATAGGGACCGATAACAGAATTTTCTATCTGAGCATCATCTGCAATGAAGACGGGATGGTTGATCACCACATTATCAAAATGTTTAGATACACTTTTTAGATCAAGCAGATATTTATTTGTGGATAAAAGCGTTTCGGGTTTACCACAGTCGTACCATCCTTCAACAGGAAAGGTAGTAATCTTTTCTCCGAGATCAATCATTATCTGCAAAGCATCTGTTAGCTGAAGTTCTCCTTTAGTTCTCACATCATTTTTTACAAGCTGTTTCAGACTTTTTATCAGAATATCTGAATTAGCTATATAATATAGTCCAACCAATGCAAGGTTTGACACGTGTGTCTGTGGTTTTTCAATAAGCGTCTTAATAAAACCATCGTTCATAACAGCCACGCCGAATCTTTTAGGGTCAGCGATATGCTTAACGCCAAGGGAAGAAACCTTATTCTTAAATACATCCTTAAGGTCTACATCAAAAACAGTATCACCGAGAATTATGAATATTTCTTTATCATCAAAAGTAGGGATGGCAGTATAGATTGCATGTCCAAGTCCTTCCATTGACTCCTGCTCAACAAAGGAGGAATCAATATGCGGGTACTCCTTTAGGACGTATTCTTTGATCATATCTCCCAGATGCCCAATAATAAATGTAGCTTTATTAATGTTTTCAGCGGAAAGTTTATCAAGAATATGGCCTAAAATCGGCTTACCCCCAACATTCAGGAGCACTTTAGGAGTAGAATATGTATGTGGCTTTAGCCTGCTTCCAATTCCAGCAACAGGGATAATAGCTCGCATATTTCCTTCGTTTTAATTACAAAATTTGCGAGTAAAATTACTTATTATGGCAAAGAATAACAAATGTAAGCAATATAAGGTTAAAGAGAAATCTGAAAATTATTACTTAAAACCAGATAACTTTATATATTAAAAGATATGAAAATAACTTTTTTATAAAATGACTTTTAATACAAAAATAAACCAGCTTTTTAATATACAATACCCCATCATACAGGCGGGCATGGTATGGGTTTCAGGATGGAAACTTACATCAGCAGTATCAAATTGCGGAGGACTAGGGTTAATCGGATCGGGTTCAATGAAACCAGAACTTCTGAGAGAACATATTAAGGATTGTTTCAAAGGAACAGATAAGCCATTTGGTGTAAATATTCCCCTTTTAAGAGGAGATGCTGCCGAGCTGATAGAAGTAACGATGCAGGAGGGAGTTAAAATTGTATTCACATCTGCCGGTAGTCCTGCAAAATTTATAGATATCCTTAAGAAGAATGAAATTAAGGTAGTGCATGTGGTATCATCTATAAAGTTTGGTTTGAAAGCAGAGGCAGCAGGATGCGATGCAATTGTAGGAGAAGGAGTTGAGGCAGGAGGACATAACGGAGCGGAACAGATTACAACACTATGTCTTGTGCCCCAACTAGCCGATGCCTTAAAGATTCCTATTATTGCAGCGGGGGGAATAGCAGACGGGAGAGGAATCCTTGCCGCTTTATCCTTGGGTGCCGAAGGAGTTCAAATAGGAACGCGGTTTGCGGCTACAGTTGAATCTTCAGCCCATACAAATTACAAAAGAAGAATTATTGAAGCCGGGGACGGGGACACTTTGCTTACATTTAAAAAGATAGCGCTTGTAAGAATGCTGAAGAACGATTTTGCTATGAGATCTGTAAAAGCAGAAGAGGAAGGGTGGAGTGAAGAACAGCTAAGAGAACTGCTTGGAAGTAAAAGGGAGCGGTTAGGCATTTTCGAAGGAGACGAGAAAGAGGGCGAAATGGAAGCGGGCCAGGGGTCGGGTTTAATAAAGGAAATTCTTCCTGTAAAAGATCTATTTAATAAGCTTATAGCAGAATATATTACGGCTAAGGAAAAGATTTGTGCTTAATTTATTCGTAAAGTATAAATTATATTTAATAAGTAAACTATTTAGTTTAATTAAAACATTGGTTGAGCCATGAAGAAATTAATTATGTCTTTGTTCATTCTTTCAACTGCTGTGGTTTATACACAGAATAAAGAAATTGAAACATACAAAAATGCTTTGGGGATACAAGGACCCATCCTAAAAACCGAAGCCCTTAAAAAGTTTACGATTGATTTCCCCAAGAGCAATTATTCTCCAAGGGCTTATCTTGAAATTGCGAAGAATTATCTTGATATAAATAAGACTGATTCGGCACTCATATTTGCCGATAAATATGTAAACTTCTATCCCCTTGAAGGAAGGTTAAATCCATATAATAATATGGCATATACATTAATATCGAAAAAGGAGGGGCTAGATACAGCATTGGCTTACTCTCAAAGAGCTGTTCAATTTGCAAGAAGTAAAAATATTCCTAATATAAGTATGTACCTTGATACATATGCCGCGGCTCTATACGCTTTAGGGAAAAACGAGGAAGCACTTAATACTCAGACAGAAGCTATTAAAGGGCATGAGGATGATCCGGAGTATTTAATGAGTCTTGCCATATACCAGGATGCAGTTGGAAAAACCAAGGAAGCTTTAAATACCACAGCAAATGTTCTCCTAAAAGGAGATGCTCAGACCGGGATGGATAAATTTAATGAGTGGCTCCAGAAGATTGAACCAGACGGAAATGCACGGGTTCAGTTAAAAAAGGAAATTTCAGAAAGGACGGTAAATAATTTTCTTAAATCAAGCAAAGAAGAAGATAGATTTAGAAATAAATCTACTGCGGCTGTGTTTTATTCAGCCATGATGCTTAATCTTGATACTGCCGAAGACTGGGCGCTGGAATCGGTAAACTCAATCAATAAAAGCACCCCAATTGCAGACCAGATTCAGTTTCACAAAAACCTAGCACTTACTTATGCTGCGGAAGAAAAGACAGTTAGTGCATTAAATGAATTAAACAAAGTGGAGAATTATGTAGATCCATGGGATGCAGGATTCTGGTTTACATTAGGCAATATTTACGAGAAACAGAAAGACAACAAAAAAGCACTTGAAGCTTATGTTTCTGGTTTATTAGCTTTCGAAAATCCTACAATCAAATCTGCGGCCATGTCATTATTGGATAAAATGAATCTCAACGAAAAAGATCTTAAGAATATGATTGAGAAAAAGCAGAAGGAATCGACTACATTTAAAACAGGCAAATACACTTCCAAATCCCGGGGGAAGGTACTTCTTGCCGAACTTTTTACGGGAGCAGAATGCGGACCATGNNATGACCAATCCAAATACATTCAGCAGGTATATGTATTATGGAGGAAATTTCGGAACTCCCACAGCCATAATTGAGGGGAAGGAAATGATTACAGGGGGTGGACCCAAGTATTTAGCATCAAACAGGTTTAACCTTTATAAATATGCATTAAGCAAATACGAGAATCAAAATCCTGAAGTTATTATTTCGGGAAAGGCAGTTAAGAAAGGGAAAGACATAAACGTAAATTTAAATCTAAAAGGAAAAACTAAGAACCCAAATTGTGTTCTTCACATAGCGCTTGTTGAAAAGTCAGTTAGCTATACCGGTTCCAATACTATTGATAAGCACCGATTTGTAGTAAGAAACCTGTTAGAGAATGAAGCAGGTACTACGATAACATCGAATAAAATATCCAAAAGCTTTGATCTAAATAAAATTGAAGATGGATTAAAGAATTATCTTGACGATCCGACAAAACAACCCTCGTGGCGTCAGTCGTATGGACCCCCAAGCTGGAAGGCAAGGACAGACAAGCTTAACCGAGATAATTTAGCTGTAGTTGCCTGGATTCAGAATCCTGAATCGAGGGAAATAATTAACAGTGTGTTTGTTGATATTAAATGATGATAGAATAATGAATAAAATACTTTTTTTTTGTTCCCTCATGCTAATTTCATGGGGTAACCTTTACTGCCAGGATAAAAATAAAGATATAATTAATATCAGTTTAGTTTCAGTTCGTGACACTACAAATAAAAATTACTTTATTGTCTTTATAAATGTTAATATAAAGGCGGGATGGCATCTTAATTCGAATAAACCTTTAGACGAATATTTGACTCCTACTTCAGTAAAGTTAAAGGACACGTCAGGAATTAAGATATTAAAAATCGAATATCCTCCTGAAATGATTGCTAAGCTTCAGTTTTCAGATTCAGAACTTTCACTCTATGAAGGTATGGTTACTATTAAAGTTAGTCTAAAAGCGGACGATGAATTTTTAAAGAGTAAGAAGAAGGCTAAATTTGAATTAGAATATCAGGCGTGCAATAACCAAACATGCCTCTTCCCTGTTCAGAGGATTCTAAGTATAAATTTATAACTAAATCATTCCCCAATTTTATTCAAATTCCTTAAGCACCAAATCCATATTTCTGGCTTGGGGGAAAAAGGAAATAATTTTCCTGAGTACAAAATCGACAATAGCGTCGGGACAGGAAGCCCCGCTGGTTAATATAATATAGACCGGTTCGGTTTCAGGGATAAAATTATTATTCAATATTTCCTTCTTCGAATGCAGATCGAAATGATTGATACTGCTTTTTGACAATATTTTTTCAGCAGAGGAAACAAAGAAGGTATTAAACTTCTTTTCACACAATTCCACAAGATGGGTAGTATTTGAACTATTATAACCTCCGACAACCATCGCCAGATCTGCGTTCACATTTAATAAACCTAAGGTGGATTCCTGATTATCATTCGTCGCATAGCATAATGTATCCTTTGTATCGGTAAAGTGTTCATTTAGATTATCAGCACCATATTTATCACTATATGTGTTTTTTAGAAGATCTGCTATTGCCTCAGTTTCAGAAGCCAACATAGTTGTCTGGTTTACTACACCAATCCTTTTAAGATCATTATGAAAATTAAATCCAGGAGAATGTTTCCCCCTGAAGAATTTATAAAACTCCTTTTCTTTTGATTCATCCAAAAGGCAGGAGCACAATATTTTAGTTTCTTTAATATCGCGGACGATTAATGAAGGGGTTATGTTAGCACTATGTGAGAAAGTAGCTCTAGTTTCTTCATGATCATGTTTACCATGAATGATAATTGTATAATCCTTATTTCCAAGCTGTGTTGACCGGTTCCATACTTTTTCAACAAAAGGGCAGGTTGTATTAAATTTATAAGGATCAAGACCTTTTTCTTTGAGTTCGGATTCAATTTCAAGAGTTGTTCCGAACGCAGGTATTATTATTATATCATCTTTGGTCAGTTCATCCCAATTAAATATCCTCTTTCCAGAAGTATCCATAAGGAATTTTACACCTCTTGAAAGGAGATCATTATTCACACCGGGATTATGTATCATTTCGCTCAGCAGAAAGATTCTTTTGTCAGGATTATCGTTTATTATCCTATTTGATATATCTATAGCGTTTTCAACGCCATAACAGAACCCAAAATGACGCGCTATATAGAATTTAACAGGCCCAAAGTCCAGAAGAGTGGGAGTAAAATCCTTTTTCTTTGGATCATTTACTTTCCGCGAGTTCTTTATCCGTGAAATGAAAGAACTTTTATAAAATAAGGGTATAGCGAACTGTCTCATCATATAACTTAATTAAATGGTAAGGAAATTTAATGAATTAAATAATGCCTTTGAAAGGAAAAGCAAGGCTGCAGTTTTACCTGCAGCCAATAAAAGGTTGGTTTTATTAGTTGAAGAAAGTTTTTTTCTTTTTGGTTTTGGTATTAGAGATCGGCTCATGGTTTAAGAACTGTATCTTAATATTTTTCCTGATATTCTCATCCAGGGTAGAAATAATAAATTCCATTTTTTTCCTGAGATCATTTGGGATCCCGACGAAGAGCAGAACCTTTTTATTGGAAAATTTAGTTTGTCGTGTAGCAAGAAATTCAATTTTATTTTTCAGTTCAGGATTATCAAGATCCTCCTCGTTTAGAGTAATGCCTATAGCATAATCTTTTTTATAACGGGCAACAATATCCACATCAAATCCACCCATCCTCTTGGGTTCAGGAAGATAAGTTCCAAATTTTCTACTGATGGTAAGATAACCATTTTTCCAAAACTGATCTATTAAAAGATCGACACTTTGTCTTTTCATTAGGTCTAGCATATTACCTCCTGCACTGCTTAAGAAATTATTGGTATAACCGGAGAAAATCTTTTATGCGGCAGCACTCTTATATTTACAATTTTATCATATTCGAATTTTTTTATTTCACTGGAGTTATTTATTCTTCCATAAATAACCTTCTTTCCAGATTTTTCGCGGGAAATGTAATAAGGGTCTAAGAACACCTCATTAAACCCATAATGAAATCTTAACTGGTTCCTGTGGTTGATTGCGAATGAAAATATTTCCGACTTCATAAATACTCCGATTATTAATTTATCAATCTGAAAACGCCAACCACCTTGCCAATCACTGAGAACTCATCCTGAACGGTTACAATTATCGGCTGGTATTTATCATTTTCCGGGTTTAGCTGAATTATATTTCTTTTCTTTTCAAAATTTTTAACAGTTACTTCGCCATTTATCATAGCAACAACAGTTTCGCCATTTTTTACTTCCTGCACGGGAGAAACAATAACGAGATCGCCTTCTAAAATTCCAGCATTGATCATACTATCGCCTTTAACTTTCAGAGCAAAGGCATTTTCTGATCTTTTCATATATGAGGGATCGATAGCGATACTTCCCTGGATATTTTCTTCAGCCAGAACGGGAGTGCCGGCTGCTACCTGTCCCACAATCGGCACATTATTAAAATAACCGGACAAGGTTGAAGAACTATTAAGCAGTTCAGGTTTAAGGATTGTAATCCCCCTGCTCATGTTATTCAAGATTGCCACATATCCTTTCTTTTCAAGGGCATCCAGATGCCTCTTTACTCCAAAGGTTGAAGAGATATCGAAATGTTTTCCAATTTCTCTTAAAGTTGGAGGATATCCGTTTTCATCCTTAAACTGGCAAATAAAGTCCAGTATATCTTTTTGTCTATCAGTTAACTTGTCTTCCATAGTAGTGCTCTTTTGTTCACTACAAATATAGTGTGCAAATGTATACTATGTCAAGATATATTTTTTATTTTTTTACTATTGTGAGATTCGTCACGCAGTGAATTATGCGGTATGATGCGAGATTATTCAATAGCAGCTTTTTTAGATAGTACATGTGGTTTAATTTTGGACGACAATGTTGTTTTTATTTAATTATTTTTACTCATCATTTATATTATTAGAAGTTTAGACTGTTTTGACCAGATCCTCTTTTTTTAACAACATTCCTATAAAGAATAAAATTCTTTTAGCTTTCATTATTGTAGGACTAATTTCCATGATAACAAATGGAATATTAGTTTACTTCAGTACCCGTTCGACTTTACAGAAACTTTCAATAGAAAGACTAACTTCCTTAAGAGAATCCAAAAGACAAGAAATAGAAAATTATTTTTCATTGATAACTAAACTTACTATTACCTACTCTGAGGATCAGATTATAGTTTCGGCATTAACTGATTATAGCAATCCAGAAAACAAATCAAGTGAATCGCGTTATAGCAGCTATGAGTCTTATTTTCAGAATATCTCGAAACGATTTAATATAGAGGATATTTTATTAGTTAATAAAACTAGTTCTGAAATCGTATTCTCTTTAAAAAAATTAAAGGATTATAAATTGAATCTTAATTCTTTAGAAAAAGATTTCCCACTAAAAATTAGTTATAGTAACTCCTTAGATAATACCAGCAACAATAGAGCAAACATCACCGATTTTAGCAAATATAAATATTCTGACTCTTTGCCTTACGCATTTGTATCGGCACCCATTGTTACAGGCAACAAGCAAACAGGTGTTCTTATATTTAGAATATCCATAGAATACATAAATCAAATAATGACAAATGATGATAATTGGGAAGTTTCCGGATTTGGCAAAACAGCCGAGACCTATATTGTCGGCTCTGATTATAAGATGCGAAATAATTCCCGTTTTTTTATTCAGGACCCTGTTAATTATTTGAGACAACTTAAAAATGCCGGAGTTGATAACTCAATATTATCGGATATTAAAGAAAGTAATTCTTCTATTCTTATTCAGGAAGTAAGAACGGATGCATCAAATGAAGCACTGAAGGGGGTTTCAAATACTAAAATTATCAAGGACTATAGAGGTGTGCAGGTACTTAGTTCATATATGCCATTGAAGATATCCGGTTTAAGGTGGGCTGTACTTGCAGAAATAGACACAAAAGAGGCATTTGCCTCTGTAACTTCTCTTCAGGAAAACCTTGTAATGATAGGTCTATTCATTTTGCTTTTTGCAGGGATAATCGCTGTTTTTATTTCACGTTCAGTTATCAAACCTGTTTTAAGCCTAACCGATGCAGTAAGAAAATTCAGTAATGGAGATCTAACCGAAAGGACAAACGTTTATGCGGATGATGAATTAGGTTTGCTTGCAGCAACTTTTAACAAAATGGCTGATGAAATTATGCAGCAAACAACAAGACTGAAAACAGAATTGTCAGAACGGGAGAAAATAGAAGTTGAATTAGAATACTCGCGGGAAAAGCTTAGCAGTTTATCTACATATTTACAAGCTGCGCGTGAAGATGAAAGGAAAATGATTGCAAGGGAAATACATGATGAGCTGGGGCAGGCACTAAACACCCTTAAACTAAGAGTAGCAATGTTGAAGGATGATATTCCCGACGGAGATACACAATCCATAATAAAAATTTCACAAATCAATGAGTTAATAGATAATGTCATAACAGTAGTAAAAAGACTAATTACCGAGTTAAGACCACAATTATTAGACGATCTGGGTTTAAGTGCCGCGATTGAATGGTATGTTACTGAATTCGAAAAAAATTCAGGAATTAAATGTTTTATCTTTTTTGAAAAAGAACAGTTCAGTTTTAACCCGGATCTGAATATTTCCATTTTCAGGATTATTCAAGAATCACTTACAAACGTAGCAAGGCATTCAATGGCTACTAAAGTGGATATTAGTTATTATGAAACCGAGAATTCAATAATATTTTCAATTATCGATAACGGTATAGGAATTAAACAAGAAAATTTATCGGGTTCTCATTCATTTGGAATTATCGGCATGAAAGAACGAATTAAATACTGGCAGGGGGATATATCTTTTTTAGGTAAGGATACGGGCACGACTATAACTGTTACAATTCCCAAATCTTGAGGCGTATATGACCAAACTATTATTAGCTGATGATCATTCGTTATTCCGAGAAGGATTAAAGCAGATTTTATCAAGATATGATAAGTTTAATGTTATTGATGAAGCGTCTGATTCCGAAGAAGTTTTTGAAAAAATAACCCTTAATGAATATGATTTGATCATACTGGATATATCTATGCCCGGTCCCGGAATATTTGAAACTATCAATCATATACAAATATTAAAACCCGAGCTAAAAATATTAATCCTCAGCATGCATCCAGAAGAGCAATATGCAGTCCGGCTAATGAAATTAGGGGCATATGGTTATGTGAACAAGGATAGCGCTGCCGAAGAGCTAGTTAAGGCTATTAATATGATCCTTACGAACAATAAATATTTCAGTGATAAAGTTGTGCAGGCTATTACTACTTCTATGTTTAATTCCGGCGATTTAAACCCTGAAGCAATTTTATCAAACAGGGAGTTTGAGGTTATGTGCTTAATCGGGAAAGGAAAATCCCTTAAAGAAATAGGCGAACAATTATTTATCAGTGAAAAAACTGTATCGACTTACCGTTCACGGATTCTTGATAAACTCAAATTAAAAAATAATACTGAGTTAATTAAATACGTATTAGTGAATAAACTAATAGTGTAGGGGAAACCCTACATCATGTAGTTATTCTCCTTATAACACAATCCAATTCTTGCCTACAAAATAAAATTCTTCCTCTATATATTTTTCTCCCATAAATAATTTTTATTAGAACTTATTACAGGATAATATCATGCATCTCGACACTGGAAATACGGGTTTTATGCTACTTTGCAGCAGTTTAGTTATGCTTATGACTCCCGGATTAGCTTTTTTTTATGGCGGGCTTGTCGGCAGAAAAAATGTACTATCTATAATGATCCAAAGTTTTGTATCAATGGGTTGGACTACAGTTATCTGGTACTTTTTTGGTTACTCTTTATGTTTCAGTGGTGATGTTGGAGGAATAATTGGTAACCTTGACATGTCATTTCTAAAAGGGGTTGATTTAATGGCTCCATCCCCGATAAATCCAACTATACCCCTAATTGTTTTTGTTGCGTATCAGATGATGTTCGCGATTATTACACCTGCTCTTATTTCAGGTGCTTTTACAAACCGAGTAACGTTTAAAGCTTATATGCTATTTTTAACATTCTGGCTTATCCTTGTTTACTTTCCTTTTGTACACATGGTTTGGGGAGGAGGCATCCTTCAGAAATGGGGAGTCTTAGATTTTGCAGGTGGAATCGTAGTTCATAATATTGCCGGTATGGCTGCATTAGCGTCGGTTCTATATGTAGGAAAAAGAAAAGTTGTTGATAGCGGACCACACAGCATCCCTTTAGTTGCATTAGGAACCGGATTACTTTGGTTCGGGTGGTACGGATTCAATGCCGGGAGCGAATTCAGAGTTGATTCTGTAACCGCGATTGCATTTTTAAATACAGATATTGCAGCATCATTTGCAGCAGTCACCTGGTTATTAATGGATTGGATGAATTCAAAGAAACCTAAATTCCTTGGACTATTGACCGGGGCAGTTGCAGGGCTTGCAACAATAACTCCCGCTGCCGGATATGTATCTCCAACTACAGCAGTAATAATTGGAGTGGTTGCAGGTATCGTATGTTATTATGCTATAACTCTTAAAAATAAACTGAAGCTTGATGACGCACTGGACGTATGGGGCGTTCATGGTGTGGGTGGTTTGATCGGAGTTATTTTATTAGGTGTATTTGCTTCAACCGCTTTTAATCCTGCAGGAACAGATGGACTAATTGCAGGTAACGTTAGGTTTTTCTTAATTCAGGCTGCTGCAGTAATTATTTCATCTATTTGGGCTTTTGGTTTTACTTATGGTATGCTCTGGATTATTGATAAAATTACTCCAGTAAAAGTTGAAAAAGCCGAACAGCAAAGCGGAATGGATGAATACTTACATGGAGAGAAGGCATATATAGAAGACGAAATCACATTATAAAAAAACTTTTTATAATAAGTCTATTATTCTGAGCGGGATCGGCGACTTTTGTAGCGCTTATAACAATCCAGTGTTTAGAGATTTGTTTTAGTCTTTTTTGACTTTTTAGTTGAGAGTAAGGGATTGGTATATTTTTCGTAAAGTTCGAATAGGAATTCAATTCTTTTTGCTTCATTTGGGAAGGGCTGAGGACGATAGCATAAATCCACAGCCTTATCCAATTCCTGATGAGCTTTAACTAATGAATGGGGCATTGTTAAATAACTCCCTGTCTTACAGCCACGATTTTTTCTGTCTTATATAATTATAAATTAAGAGCCATTGGGGTTAAGGGGAAGGAGGAATATCTGCTAATTAACGGAGAGGACTCAGAAGCGGATCAAGCTGTAAGGATTATAAAGGGGTGAGCGGACAAGAGGTTTTCAATTGCTTAAAGAGAGAAGAATATAAATTAAGAGAGAGCCGATCAACTCTCTCTTATATAAAAAGTATTTTTACTTTGTTAGAACCATTTTCTTTGTCTCTGAATAATTCCCAGCCGTCAAAGTATAGAAATAAACTCCACTAGCTAATTTCTTTCCATTGAATTCATAATTATAAATTCCTTCCTGTAAGAACTCATTGACAAGTGTTGTAATTTCTCTTCCAAATACATCATATACTTTCAATTGAGTAAATGATGGATTTGGGATTGAAAAGCTTAATTGAGTTGTAGGATTAAAGGGATTAGGGAAATTTTGAAGTAAATCGTATGTTGTTAAATTCTTATTATTAGTACTATTCCCTTTAGTTTTTTCCGCAACAAAACCATAAGATATATCAAGAGAATTTGTATAATCTGAATAATAAACATTATCATAGGCCCTTAATCTGTATTCAGCCATTTTATGTTGATCTGATGAATTTACAGTTATCAGAATATCTTCATAATGATTGGTCGTTCCAGATAAAGGTATCACAGACCATGAACCCCAATTATGCGGAGAAAATGTTGACCCAGTTCTTTTTTCTAAAACGTATCCATTACTGCTATTGCTTGTAACATCCGGTTCCGGATTTAATGTCCAGGATAAATACGGATGATTTCCGGATGAAGTTGTCAATGTAAAATTAGCAGGAGTAACCGGAACTGTACCAGCATTCAGTGGCTCGAAAGATAATGTATTAGTTTGACTACTTCCCTGATTATTTGTGGCAAGGACGTAATAATTAACTTCTATTGCACCTATTGGAGTTGAGTTTATATTTATAGATTGGTCGGTCCATGTAAAAGTATTAGGACCATTTGTATCAATAATTTGGAATACACCGCTACCAAATTGCCTATAAATAATATAATTAGTTGCAGAAAAATTGGGATTAGATTCCCATACAAGAGTTGGATGATCGTTACCTGTATTTATACTTGCCAGACAATTATTCCAATAATTTGGAAAAGAAGCAGTAATTGGCGAAGTTGCTCCAACCATTGTTGCATAGGTAATAATTGACCCCTTATTTATTGGTGTCATTTGATTTAAATCGACTGATAAACCATATCTGAATTTTTGAATATTGGCATCATAGCGAAGCCAAACATCATGCCAAATACTATTGGTGCCTATTATCCTATTATCCTATTATCTCGATAATCCAAATAAAAATAATAATCACTACCTGATTCGGTACTTTGGAATTTATAAACTCCATATGCAAACATATCACTCCCTGTACCCGACTGATCTGCTTGAAACACAAAACCTTCCGAGAATGTACCAGAATAATCTGACCTTGGTTGGTAAAAGGCGTAGGAATAATTAGCTGTTGCTGAAAATGTAATTGGATTTCCTGAATTAACTTGCCATCTCGGGGATTGGGCAGTTAGACTATAAGTATATGGAGAATTGGCATTAGTCCAAATAAAAAGTTCAGCATAACCCACAAGTTCATCTGAGAAAGCGGTACCAGAAGAGATCAAAATAAAAATGCACAAAATAAAATACTTCATGATATACTCCAAGATTTAGTTAGAAATTATATTCCCCATAATATTTACTATATTTTTCTATTTTACCATCAGAAGTTTATTATTTTTAGCTCCATATTTTGTTTTAAGTTGATAAAAATAAACACCTGATGATAAATTATTCCCAGAAAATTCATATTTATATTCGCCAGGTTCTTTAAAACCTTCAAATATAATTTTTATCTTTCTTCCTATAAGATCATAAACAACCAAGGAAATGTTCATACCGAATAATAATTTAATTTTTATAATAGTCGTTAAATTGAAAGGGTTGGGATAGTTCTGATACAAATAAAATTCATTTGGTGTCAAATTATCAGGTTCATTTTTTATAAATGAAATCCCACTGTTAGTAGTATGAAGAATTGCTCCTCCATCACCCACTATTGTACCACTCTTATTATCAGATAAACATATATCCCAAAGAAGAAAACTTAAAATATTTGTCTGTTTAATCCAATCACCGCCCCCATTTGTTGTATGAAGCATTACTCCCGCCCCCCCGATAATCCAGCCATTATTTTTATCATAAAACCCTAAACCATATAGCGGGAGGTTTGTACCACTTATCTGGTTTGCCCAACTACTACCGCCATCTGTTGTTTTAAGAATTACACCAGACTGACCAATAACCCAGCCAATATTTTTATCAATAAAAAAGACATTATTAAAATCACCAGTCTTTTGAATTGTCCAATTATTTCCCCCGTTTGTGGTTTTGGCTATATGCCCGCCAACAACAATTCCGGTAAGTGTATCGGTAAATGACAATCCGTAATAGTCAGTATTCGTGTTAAATGAAATTGATTTCCAATTATTCCCCCCATCTGTTGTCTTTAATATATTACCCCCCGCACCACAGATTATTCCATTATTTATATCTGTAAAGCAAACCTTTTTAAGTATTTTTGTTGTCCCGCTTATCTGATTTACCCAGTTTTTCCCTCCATCTGAAGTTCTTATTATTGTTCCATAGATTCCGACAGCTGTTACATTTAATGAATCAATCATCTTAACACCATTAAGTCCTGTAAATTTCCCAATAGTATCCAGATTAATCCACGAGCTCCCTCCATTAGTTGTTTTGAAAAGACCTGTCCCAACAACAATACCAAGTTGGGGACCGAAAAAAGATACACCTAAAAATTCATCGGATATAGTTTGACTTTTAATTAGCCAATTGTTTCCTCCATCCTCTGTCTTATAAATAATGCCGTATCCGCCTACTGCTATCCCATGATTAGAATCAGTAAATGACAAGCTAAATATATTCGATTGTAATTCATCTTTGAATTGAACGTACCATGTATTCCCTCCATCTGAAGTGTGGATTATTATACCATCCCAGGGAGAAAAGCCGCCCGCGGCAGTCCCATTAAGTGAATCGGTAAATGAAACCGAATAAAGGTGAGATGTAGTCTGGCTATTTTGAAGTGACCAATTTATACCGCCATCAATTGATTTTATTATAATACCATCGTCGCCTACAGCAATAACATGACTTAAATCTTTATAAATTATTCCGTTCAACTGATAGTCTGTTAAAATTGGGGTAGTACAAATTAACCAGTTATCTCCCCCGTCTGAAGTACGTAAGACAATTTCTCTGCCTACTGCAACTCCGTTTAATTCATCATAAAACGATACGGAGATCAAAGCATTTGTAGTATTACTTATTATACCGAGCCAGGTATTTCCCCCATCAATAGTTTTTAGAATTGTTCCGTTATCACCAACCGCCACAGCCATATTTTTATTAATATATGAAATACCATTCAAATTGGAAGAAACAGGAGAAGATGTTTCAATCCAATTATTCCCACCATCAGTGGTACGCAAAATTATTCCAGTAGAATTAGCAAGTCCCGATACCATGCCATGCATAGAATCGGCAAATGCTATACCGGTAAGGTGATAATTAGTGGAAATATTACTTACTATCCAGTTGTTTCCACCATTGGTTGATTTTATTAGTGTACCATTAATCCCAATAGCCAAAGCTTTATAATTATTGAGCATAATTATTCCCCTTAGATCATTTCCTTGAGGTAGAGGATTCTGCCAAGTCCATTGTGAATAATTATTAGGAGCGGTTACTATTATGAAAATAAGGAGAAGTAAATATTTTAATCTTGCAGGTCTTATAATAAATTTTATCATTTCTATAGGGCATCCAAACCTTTATAATTAAAATATAGACCTTAACGATTAAAATCAACAAATATACTTAGCTTTACAAAGATCAGGCATAAAAGTTTCCTATTAAATGATTTACTACTGAGAGGGAAAAAATAATACATATTCTATAGAAGCGAATAGAAATAACAATTCCAGTGTTTAGAGATTTGTTTTAGTCTTTTTTGACTTTTTTGTGGAGAGTAAGGGGTTGGTATATTTTTCGTAAAGTTCGAATAGGAATTCAATTCTTTTTGTTTCATTTGGGAAGGGCTGAGGACGATAACATAAGTCTACAGCTTTGTCTAATTCCTGATGAGCTTTTACCAAAGCCGGGAGCATTAATATAGGATCGTACAAATCTGCGAGACTGTTGTTAGGAAATTCTTTTCTCGCATCTAAAACATTCTGTGCTTTTTCTTCAACTATTTTGATTTGTTTATCAGTAGGGTTTTCCGGCCATGGGAAGTTATTATAAACTATGCTTGCTGAATACCTATAATCACTTTTTAACCTACCACAAACATATCTGACCCAGGCCATATGCATATTTGAAGTTAAAACACCAAACTGAAACATATTAGCATTAGCCAATAAATAAATTTGATTCGAAGCAATAATATTTGGTTCTATAAATTTTATTGGAATATATTTCCGATTTTCAGAAGATACTGTAGGAAACGCTAAATAACTTGATTCTGGTTGTCTAATCTCGGCAAATATGGCCGGAGTATCAGCTAATTTTTTAGTATTAGCTCTACTACTATTAGAACGCCATTTTTTAACAGCCTCAACCCTATTTTTAATCTTACAATTATTTTTTATTTCATTTGGATTTGCATCAACGAGCCATAAGCAAAATCTTTTTTCACTGTGTAATAATTCTCTCCCCCCAATAAATGGTCTTATCAATTTTGAGGAAGATTGATTTTCTAAGACAATTTCATTCTTTTCTTCTTCTGTAAGAGTATAATTACCATCGTCTAAAGCAAAACTGCCATAATTGATCTCTTTAACATTACATATTGGATTTTTTCTATTAGTTAATAAAATATCTTTGCCTTCCACTAAATAAGGGTTAATATTTTTTACTAACCTAACATGTGAATCTGATTTAATATCATCATATTCAAATAAATATTTTTCATTCGTATCATAATTTGCAAATCCTATTATTATAACATGAACAGCTGCTTTACCTCTAGCTTCATTGAACCATTTAAAAGTTCTATGGGCAAAATGAATTTTAATGTCGTATTTATTAAACAATAATGACCAAATAATACCGACTTGTTCGCCTTGAGTAATAGAATTAGTCGAAACAAAAGATACTTTAATTTTCGAATTTTGAATTAATTGTGCCGCTTTTAAATACCAGGCAGTAACATAATCCAGAACGCCCGTTCCTTTAAAATTGACGAACACTTTTTCCATGTCTTCTTTTTGTTTTGAATTTTGTTCTTTCTTTCCAATAAAAGGTGGATTACCCAAAATATATGATAATTTATCTTTTGGTATGATTGTATCCCAATCAGTTTGCAGGGCATTTACATTGTGAATATTTGCAATTTTCTTTAGTGGCAAGCGCACATAATAATCGCCAAACTCTTCAGATACTTTTATATTCATCTGGTGATCCATAAGCCACATAGCGACTTCAGAAATACGGGCAGGCCATTCTTCAATCTCAATACCATAAAACTGATCTATATCAACCCACACCATGTCTTTAATATTAAATTGAGGTTTATCAGGGTTGTATAGAATACGAAGAATTTCAATTTCCAATTTCCTTAATTCCCTATATGCTATAACAAGGAAATTGCCACATCCACAAGCGGGGTCCAAGAATTTAAGATGTGAAAGCTTTTCATGGAAATTGAGTAATTGCTTATGGTTATTCCTGATATCCTTAAATTCTTTATTAAGTTCATCCAGAAATAGTGAGTTAATAACTTTAAGAATATTCTTTTCTGACGTGTAGTGAGCACCAAGACTGCGGCGTTCTTCAGGATTCATTACAGCCTGGAACAAAGAGCCAAATACTGCAGGAGAAATCTTACCCCAATCAAGTCTGCTGCTTTCGAGCAGTATATTCCGCATTTCCTTATCAAAAGATGCCTGAGGTAAAACTTCTTCAAATAATTTTCCATTTACATAGGGGAAATCGGATAAACTCTCATTAAGATTTTTTAACCGTTCTTCAGGAGGTTTATTTAAGATAAAAAACAAGCTGGCAATTTGTGAGGCGAGATCACTTCCATCTTCTTTTGTATGAAGTTTAATATAATCTTCAAAAATATCTTTATTAAAAATATTTGTGTCATCGGCGAATAGGCAGAAAACAAGCCTGACGAGATAAACTTCTAATTCATGTCCCCCATAACCTATAGTTTTAAGTTTATCATGAAGCTTGCCCATTAGCTCGGCAGCTTCAATATTTACAGGATCTTCTTCCTTGAAAATTCGTTTTTCATATCCGGCAATAAAACCGAACAGACTAACATGCTTTACAAGTTCTTTAAGTTGAAATTCATGCTGAATATTTTCATCAAGGTCAAACAAGCGGAATTTGTCAAAATCGCATAGGAGAATATATTTTGGAAGTTCATCTTCAGTAAGCCCAAAGGAATAAGCAATTGCCTGATTTTTTGCTTTTTCCAGGTTCTTCCCTTTTGATTTATGTTCTATTAATATTTTCCCCGGCCAGAGCAGATCGATATAACCTTCTCTGCCATCGATCTTCTTTACAGGTTTTTCAAATGTTGCAACACGTCTGCGGTTTATTCCAAAGACTTCAAAGAATTCATTAAGAAAAGTTTGGGATTCAGCGGATTCTTCGGAAGCAGATTCCCAATCCTTAGAGAATTTAACTGCACGAGATTTTATTTCATTCCAGCTTAAAGGCATGTATTAATTTAATGATTTCATTGCAATTAGTCCAAAAACTTAATGTTGTTACCAAATTCAGTATCGGTTCTTACCAAATTGTTACTTGGTACTGTATAAATTGTTACTTGGTACTGTATAAATTGTTACTTGGTACTGTATAAATTGTTACTCGGTCCTGTATAAATTGTTACTCGGTCCTGTATAAATTGTTACTCGGTTCAGTAATCTGTATCTAAGCTGTGTCTCTTCAGCGTTACTCAATCAAATTCAGGTGGAGGGTTCGAAAGTGAATGACCACCCTCTACTATTTACTGTCAGAAACTCCATTTTTTGCCACGGGAAAACGAAAATATCATAGGGCAATAATATTGCACCAGTCAATTAAACTTATTCCATGCCAAAATTAGCTAAATACAATCTTTCTTTAGGAGGAAATGTTTTTTGGCAACCACATACATCGATCTAAACAAATTTTCCCGGCAGTTTCACCCTCTTCCGCTCCCAAAATATTCGTCACCATAATCAGCCCTAATTCTGTGCATTTCATCACAACAATAGCACAAATAGCGCACGCGGATAGGAGCACTATACCACCATTCCGCCTACCATACATACTGAATACACATCTCATTCGCTGTTTGCATGCGTAGGGCATATACAGAAATTGCTCTTTTGTACCAATTTCTCTTAATTTCATCGTTTTCAACATTGCAGCCTCCAATTGTTAAATTCTAAGTGAGGGAACACCCTCTACTATCTATAATTCCACTTTT
>PLLW01000028.1 GCA_003141435.1 Ignavibacteriales bacterium | reverse complement strand
AAAAGCTGCTCGGCACCGTTCATATCAAGAATTGTCCTTGAATCAATTTTAGTAGCAACCTGGTATGCAAGTCTAGCACTGAAGTTTGCTTTAATGACACCCGTAATTACATTAACAGACGGACGTTGAGTAGCAAGGACAAGATGAATTCCTACTGCACGCGCCAACTGTGCCAGACGAGCTATTGGTTCTTCAATTTCTTTTCCTGCAGTAATCATCAAATCAGCAAGCTCGTCGATGATAACGATAATATAAGGCAAATGATGATGGTGCATCTCATCTGTATCTTTAGGTTTGCGCTCCGGATCAGCAACTTTGACATTATAGTCCACAATATTTCTAACACCAGCTTTAGCAAGCTTATCGTACCTTTGCTCCATTTCAAATTCTACAGACTTAAGAAGAAGCACTGCATTCTGAGGATTAGTTATTATTTCTTCATCGAGGTCCGGGGAAACAGCAAGAAAATGTTTTCTTAATTTTTTATAGAATGAAAGCTCAATCTTCTTTGGATCTAACAGAATAAGCTTAATATCTTCGGGGGACTTTGAATAAAGAAGACTGGCAATTATCATATTTATACCAACCGATTTACCTGCTCCAGTAGAACCAGCTATAAGCATGTGGGGCATTTTAGCAAGATCGGTATAGTAAACATCTCCATTTATTTGTTTTCCAAGAGCAAGCGGAAGTTCTAATTTTTGTTCATCTATTTTACCCAAGACGGAACGAGCATTTACAATTGATGCTTCGGCATTAGGTATTTCCACACCGATAGCGCTCTTTCCAGGAATAGGGGCAATAATTCTTATACCCCGAGCAGCGAGGGCAAGTGCGATATCATTTTCGAGTCCGACGATACGGCTTATTTTAACACCAGGGGCGGGAACTATTTCATAAAGAGTAACAACGGGTCCAGGGGTAACAGATATATCCTCAATAGCAATATCAAACAATTTAAGTTTTTCTTTTAATAACTCTGCATTACGAGTAAGTTCTTCTTCAGCAACCTTTATATTCTCTTTCGGATTCGGCTCCAGAAGATCAAGAGTGGGTTTTGTATAAATTATCTTTTCATTCCATTGATCAGGTAATGATTTATCCCTATCATAATCAATTACTTTTTCTGAGTCAGAATCAGGAGGGATAGTTTTTTCATTGTTTTCTACTTTTCCTTTATTCTCTGTTTTTTCTTTTTTACCTTTTCCTTTTACAGGCTCCTGATGAGTCGTTTCATCATTTTTCCTTATAATTCTGATTTTAGTTTCTTCCTCTTCCTTTTTAAGGAGCTCCTTAGGGGATAAACCACCTATCGGGGGTATTACTTTCTTTTTATCTTCCCTTAAAGATTTAATTTTCTCAAGATTTGCATCCTGCTTTGAGTCAAGTTTTCCTGCTTCATACTCGCTTTTAATTTTTTCAACTGATTTATTGAACAAATTCATAATAAAACGAAAAATGTTCTCAATCTTGATGTCGAACGCGAAAATTAATATTGCGATCATAAGTGTAACAAGAAAGATTATACTTCCGACACCTCCAAGAAACCTGTTGAATATTATTCCCAGCTGTTTCCCAACATTACCATATAATTCATCGTTATTAGAGATCGCAGTATAATGTAAACTAAGCACTCCAAAAAAAGAAGATAAGATAAGACCGGTTAGAAGAAAGAAATTAGACAAATGGATAAGAATTCTGAAATCAAGTTTTTTAAAAAACCGTAACCCCCAGAGGAAAATGACTGCAGGCAATACAATGGAGAAATATCCTATTATAGAACGGATAAAGAGAAATGAGATATAGACTCCTGCAATACCCATCCAGTTATTTATTTCTGCCAGTTTGTTTGATTCGTTATTAGAATTGGATATAATATTCCACAAATCACTCCAAAACCCGGGACTTATACGTGCTTCATCAGATTTTGAATAGGAAACTATGCTAAGAATTATAAAAAAGGAGAAGACGATAAGCAGGATTCCAAGGATCTTTTTTTTCTTACTGATTGAGATAGTGAAATATTTCTCACTCTCCGCAGGTTTTTCTACTTTCGGTTTAGCTTTCTTTTTAAGAGCCATTGTATAACTTTTCTATTCTCTTACAAGCAATTTAACAACATTTCCCGAAAAACAAGGGATTGCATTCATTGTATTTAATTTACTGCAAAACTTAATATCATCTTCAAATCCGTTTTCGATCAGCAGTTTTCCATGTTCAGTTTCCGAAAGCATATTATGCAGATTTTTTCCGAAGGTTTTATTAAGGGCAATACTTGCTTTTGCTGTATCTGAAAGTTCAAGATCTTTTTTGCTTTTCAATATTTCAGAAATAAGCTTGCCGGCACATACAGTATCCTCAAGCGACAAAGAGTTGTTACTTCCTGAACATAATATTTCAAAATCAGTATCCATCATAATAATGTGATCTGCAATGGCGGAAAGATTTAAAAAAGAACAAACATAAAGGTTCTTTGAGAATTTAGCTTTGACAATTGCTTTTGTACCGTTAGTAGTATATAAAATTATCGATTTGCCTTTTACGAGCCGGGATGAATATTCCAGAGGAGAATTTCCAAGAGCAAAACCTTCTATTTTTTTAGTATTTCTTTCACCGCCAAGAAGAGTTAAACCACCAAACATACCACCAGAAACCTTAACTGCAAATTCTACAGTGGCAACAGGGATAATTTCTTTGGCGCCATTATTCAAAGCATTCACAATTGTAGAGGTTGCTCTTAATACATCAATTATGACAATTGTTTTGCCAGAAAAAGAAAGTTCATCCAAATTAGAAGGAGTCAATATAACATTTACTTTCATGCTCAATAATCCTTAAGGATATTATTTACAAGGGCAGTTTACCATTCCTAATAAATAATAATTCTACTTTTTAATAAATGGAAGTTTTACAATTTTAACAGGTGTTTCTCTGCCTCTTACAACAATATTAACCTCATTGCCTTCATTACTGTAAGAAACATCTACATAGCCCATAGCTATCGGTTTTTCAAGGACAGGGCTAACTGTTCCGCTAGTGACCTCACCGATTTTTTTATTCTCTGCTTTTATTTCATAACCGTGGCGTGGGAAGGATTTATCATTACCAAGCATTGCAACAAACTTTCTACTTAATCCTTCAGATTTAACTTTCAGAAGTACATCCCTGCCTATAAAATTTTCTTTGTTAAGTTTCGTAATCCATCCAAGTCCTGCTTCCAGGGGATTGGTTGTTTTATCAATGTCGTTACCATATAACATATAGCCCATTTCAAGACGAAGCGAATCACGAGCTGCAAGTCCAACTGGCTGGATATTAAATTCCTTACCAGCTTCGAATATTTTGTTCCAAATATGCTCGGCGGTTTTTTCGTCCCCTTTAAAATAAAGTTCATAACCAAGTTCGCCCGTGTAGCCTGTTCTGGACAAAATCATTTCAACACCGGCAACTTTTGCCTCAAAGAAATGATAATACTCAAGATTTATTTCTTTGCCACAGATCTTTTGAAGGGTCTTATTTGAATTTGGTCCCTGAACCGCAATCAGGCTATATTCATCACTTTTATTTTCAAGAGCAACGCCAACCTTATTGTTTTCATTCATCCATTTAAAATCTTTATCAATGTTAGAAGCATTAACAACAAGCAGGAACCTATCATCAGCAAATTTATATACAAGAAGGTCATCAACAATTCCGCCATCGTTATAGCACATTGCAGAATACTGCACCCTGCCTGGGTATAATTTGGATACATCGTTAACAGTTATGTATTGAACAAAGTCAATTGCTTTTTCCCCAGTGACAAATATTTCCCCCATATGGGATACATCAAAAACACCAACAGAATTGCGGACAGCATGATGTTCGGCAATAATCGAGGAATACTGAATAGGCATAAGGTAGCCTGCAAACTCAACAATCTTTGCCCCTAATTTTTCATGAACAGGATATAATGTGGTTTTCTTCATAATAGGATTCCAATTAATTATTTCTGTTTATTTGAAATCGTCTGTTATTTCCTGCTGTGTCTTTTTTGAGAAAAGCTTAATTTCATTGAGAGGAACAGACTCGTCCTCAATCAGATGAAGTCTTATCATATATTTCAACTGAAGTTTAGTAAGTGTTTTAATTTTACCTTCATTAAACTTCGCGGCAATAGCCGGGTGACATTTAACGATTAATGATCTTTCTTTAGATTTCTGCCTGACTTTTTTAATAAGCTCTTCCAGGTCATACACGACATGAGATTGTTTAGTTAACAATCCAGTACCAAGGCAGAAAGGACAAACCTCCTTCATTGCCTGCATAATATTCTGTCTAATTCTTTGTCTTGTTATCTGAACGAGTCCGAAATCAGACATAGGCAGGACGGACACTTTAGCGCGGTCCCTCCTGAATTCTTTCCTAAGCTCGTCATAAATTTTCTTACGGTTCTTATCTTCTTCAAGGTCGATGAAATCAATAACAATTATCCCGCCGATATCTCTTAACCTCATTTGGCGTGAAATTTCGCGGGCAGCTTCAAGATCGGTTTTAAGAGAATTCAACTCTTGGTCTTTGCTTTTTGCATACCTTCCGCTATTAACATCGATCACAACCATAGCTTCGGTATGTTCGATAATAAGATATCCGCCACTGGGAAGGGAAACCTTTCTTCCCATCAGAGTTTTGATCTGTTCATCAATCTTGAAAGCATCAAAAATTGATGTGCTGGATTTGAAATTTTCTATCTTATCAGCAAGACCCGGCTGAACAAGCTGTACATAACTTTTTATTTGTTTATAAAGTTTTTTAGAATCAATAAAAACTTTGGAAATGTCGGGAGTAAATAAATCTCTGATAACACTTGAAGTGGTACTAAGATCCTGATAAATTAATGAGGGCGGACTTTCGGTATGGACAATTTCTTCAATATGCTGCCAAGTTTTTTTAAGATTATTCAGATCATCCCTAAGAGCTTCTTCTGATTGATTCCGGGCGACAGTTCTGATAATCAGCCCATAGTTTTTAGGAAGTATGCTTCTCGCAATGCTTCTCAATCTTTTTCTTTCTCTGAAATCGTATATTTTTTTGGAAACACCGATTTTACCGTCAAAGGGAAGAAGGACGCAGAATCTTCCGGGAAGGGATATAGCAGAGCTTACCCGAACACCCTTATTGTTCACAGGCTCTTTTGTAATCTGAATAAGTATATCCTGCCCTTTGGCCAGTTTTGGAATAACAGGCTGACGATTCTCATCTCTGACTGGTCTCGGATTAGGTGAGGGAGAATCCTCATCTTCATCATCATCTACTTCGGAATCATCACCAAGCATATCTTGAAGCTGCTGAGTGTTTTCCCCGATATCGGAAAAGTGAAGGAATGCATCATGCTTCATTCCGATATCAATAAAAGCTGCTTTAATACCCGGTAAGACCCTAGCTACTTTACCAAGGTAAATGTCTCCCACCATTCTTCTGTTTTCGGGATAGTCGACAAAAAAGTCAGCTAAATACCCATCTTCCGTAATTGCTACGCGTGTTTGCGTTGTGGAAGAATTTATAATTATTTCTTTTGTCATAAAGAACAAACTCGATTAATGAAATATAATATTTCATATAAATAAAATTAAAAATTATTATACCCAATAGGAAAAGATAAGGGGAAGGTAATGAGATGCCCGTCTCTTTATCAACATTCAATGTAAGAATAATAAAAAGACTTAGAATACCTAATTCCGCAAAAGGGTAAATTTGTTTAGTCATCTAAAAATCTAATAAATAGCGCCGGTATAAAAGCTACTTGTTTTCATACCAGCATTAATAATATGTAACCTAATATCATAACAATATATGATATTTATACTACCTTTGGAGCATCTCCTGTATTAGACCCTTCCGGTTTAAGAAGATCTTTCCGACTTAAGGAGAATTTCCCATTCTCAATTTTGATGAGTTTAACTTTAACCTTATCACCTTCCTTTAGATAATCGGTCACTTTGTTAACTCTCTTATGATCAATCTGTGAAATATGAAGCAAGCCCTCTTTTCCGGGAAGGATTTCGACAAAAGCACCGAAATCCATTATTTTGGTAACTACACCATCATAAACTTCGCCGACTTCCGGATTGGATGTCATTTGCTTAATATGATCTTTTGCACGCTGTGCATTTTCTTTATTCGGAGAGGCAATGCTTACAGTTCCGTCGTCTTCAATATTTATTTCGACACCAAACAGTCTCTGCATGCCCTGTATGACCTTACCGCCGGGGCCGATAATCATACCGATTTGATCCTGTTCAACCTTAATTGTCAATAATCTTGGTGCATATTGGGAGAGGTTTTCATTTGGTTTGGAAATAGCTTTATCCATAACATCCAAAATATGAAATCTTCCTTCCTTTGCTTGTTTCAAAGCTTGTTCCATAATTTCGAATGAAATTCCCTGGATTTTAATATCCATTTGGAATGCTGTAATACCCTCTTTTGTACCTGCAACTTTAAAATCCATATCTCCCAGGTGGTCTTCATTTCCTAAAATATCTGAGAGAATAGCAAAGCGGTCATTTTCTTTGACCAATCCCATTGCAATTCCTGCAACAGCTTTTTTCATAGGAACGCCGCCTTCCATAAGCGCAAGGGAACCGGCACAAACTGATGCCATTGAAGATGAGCCATTAGATTCAAGAATATCGGAAATTATTCTTACGGTATAAGGAAAATCAGCTTCAGGGAACATCATCTTCAAGGATCTTTCGGCAAGATTACCATGTCCGATTTCTCTTCGACCCACGCCGCTCATTCTGCCGACCTCCCCAACACTGAATGGAGGGAAATTATAGTGAAGCATGAATTTTTTGGAATATTCTTCGAGAAGACCTTCAATATTCTGTTCATCACCTTTGGTCCCAAGAGTAACAGAAGCAAGAGATTGTGTTTCACCTCTTGTAAAGAGCGCAGAACCGTGAGTCCTGGGAAGAACCCCAAGATCGATAGAGATATTCCTGATTTGTTTTGTATTTCTACCGTCAAGTCTTATACCATCTTCAAGAATACGTTTGCGCATAAGGTCTTTTTCAAGATCATGTATTATGCTGCCAATAACTTTATCCTGTTCGGGATATTTTTCGGCAAGAGCTTCATTAACCGATTTTACAATTTCCTTGTTCTTTGCACTTCTTTCTTCCTTAGCCTGGATTGAATATACAAGGTCCTTTAATTTAGAAAAAGACAAGTCATATACATCTTTTGCGAGAGCTTCATCAATTATCTTTGCAGAAACTTCCCACTTAGTTTTTCCGACTGCTTCCCTTAATTCATTCTGAAGCTGAACAATTTTCTTAATTTCGGACTGGGCTAATTTAAGAGCATTGAGGAGATCTTCTTCGCTTACTTCATGGGATTCGCCTTCAACCATCATAATAGAATCAGCGGTTCCGGCTACAACAAGCTCGATATCGCTTTCCTTGACCTGCAGCTGAGTCGGGTTGCAGATGAACTCACCGTTTACTCTTCCGATCCTTACTTCAGCAATGGGACCCTCAAATGGGACTTGTGAAATTGTTAAAGCTGCCGAAGCACCAACTGCCGCTAAAACATCCGGGTCATTTTCCCCGTCATATGAAAGGACAAGAGCAATAATTTGGGTTTCATTAGTGAAATTTTGGGGGAACAATGGTCTTATCGGGCGATCGATTAAACGTGAAGTTAAAATTTCTTTTTCAGTTGGTCTACCTTCCCTTTTAATATATCCACCGGGAAATTTACCAGCAGCGGAAACCCTTTCTCTGTATTCAACCTGCAGCGGGAAAAAATCCTGATCTTCTTTTGCCTCTTCGGAAGCAACTGCAGTAACAAGCACCATCGTATCTCCATATCTAACCATAACGGCACCATTAGCCTGTTTGGCAAACCTTCCGGTTTCCAAAGACAATATTTTACCACCTATCTCAATTTCTTTTGTGACAATCATTTAATATCCTTATTATTTTCTTATGTTCAATTCTTTAATTATTGCTCTGTATCTCTCGATATCTTTTTTTACTAAGTAGTCGAGCAACCTTCTTCTTTTACCTACAAGCTGCATGAGACCTCTTCTTGAATGATGATCTTTTTTGTGCACATCAAAATGAGCAGTAAGATCATTCAATCTTTTTGTAATTAGAGCAATCTGAACTTCTGGTTTACCGGAGTCTTTATCTGTGACTCCAAATTTCTTGATTATTTCAAGTTTTTCTTCTTTGGTCATTAGTTTATCCTTTATTTATTTATACAATATAACCCCAGAACTTACCGAGGTTAATCAATTAACTTGCTTTCTTGAAAATCTCGAGACCTTTAATTTTATCTTTCTGCATTTGTTCCACAAGAGCTTCAGCTGAAGGAAATTTCTCTTCCGCTCTTATCCAATCAATAATTTTAACCGATATTTTCTTATTATAAATCTCCCTGTTAAAATCATACAGGTAGACCTCAGGAATAATTTTACCGGAGCTATCAAAAGTAGGACGAATTCCGATGCTTAATAGTCCATTATGTTTTTCATTGTCAAACATCAATTCCACTGCATAAATTCCAAGAGCAGGAAGAAGTTTATCCTCATCATCAATTCTAATATTAGCCGTGGGGAAGCCAAGTTCCCTGCCTCTTTTATTTCCTTCAATAACAGTACCGCTAAAAGAATATTTTCTTCCAAGGAATTCGCTGGCAGTTTTAATATCCCCTTCGGATAAAGCCTTTCTGATTTTAGTACTGTTGACTGCTTCGTTATTGATTTTGAACGGTTCAACTGTAGTAACATCAAATCCGAATTCAATTCCCATCTTTCTAAGGGTATTTATATCACCATTTCTACCTTTCCCGAAGTGGTGGTCATATCCGACAATAATTTCTTTAATTCCTATTTTCTCAATTATATAATCTTTAAAGAATTTTTCTGATGAAAGCTGAGAAAATTCTTTTGTAAAATTTAAGATCAGAAGGTTTTCAATGCCAATTTCCTCAAAAAGTTTAATTTTTTCTTCAATGGTGGTTAGAAGCATAATTTCCCCTTTTCCGTTAATAACATTCCGGGGATGAGGAGAAAAAGTAATAATGAGGTTTCTGCAGTTTAGTAAAGCAGCCTTTTTCTTTAATTTTTCAAATATTTTTTTATGTCCTAGATGAACTCCATCAAAAATTCCCAGCGTTAAAATTGTATCCTCAACCTTAGGTAAATTTGAAAGATCATTGAAAATGTGCATATTAAAAACTATAATTCCTTCTAAAACTGTTAAATATACTCTTTTATTCGTTCAATTTAAAATTGATTTCTTTAATCTTTCCTTAAACACTTCTACAGAAAGTGCATCGTCAACGGAATAATCACCTATTTTTGACCTTTTTAAGGAACTTAAAACGCCTCCGCAACCGAGTTTTTCGCCGAAATCGTTTGCTATTACACGCAAATACGTTCCTTTTGAGCAAATAATTTCAAAATGTATATCCGGAAGCTCTACTTTGGTAATATTAAAACTAGACACATTTATTTCCCTAGGCTGACGCTCAACGGTTTTCCCAGCCCGGGCAAGCTTATAAAGGTTTTTACCATTCTGTTTTATAGCAGAATACATAGGAGGCACCTGCATAATATTCCCGGTAAATTCTTCTTTAAGAAGATAAATCTGTTCCTCGGAAATATGGCTAAAGGGTTTTTCACATAGGGCTTCTGTTTCAAGGTCCATAGACGGAGTGGCTTTACCAAGAGTAATTGTGCCAGAATAAGTTTTTTCAAGATTCTGGAAATCCGAAATAGATTTTGTCTTTTTACCGGTACACAAAATCAGGAGACCAGTAGCATAAGGATCCAGAGTTCCCGCATGTCCAATCTTTAACCACCCGATAGCATGTCTTATTTCGTAAACCACTTTAAAGGAAGACCATCCGAAAGGTTTGTCAATAAGAATCTCCTCTCCGCGATGGAAATCCAGACCTGTAAAATCAACTCTCTCCTTGCTTATCATCATCGCTATGTATCTTTTTTATCAAGTTTTCAATCTTTTCGACATAGTCTATCGTATCGTCAATAAAGAATTTTAATTCAGGGACATACCTAATTGTGATTCTATGCGCAAGTTCTGTTCTTATAAAACCAGTAGAAGCATTAATCCTTTCGAGCACAAGTTCTCTTTTCCCCTTATCAAAAACAGATAAATAAACTTTTGCTAACTTAAGATCAGGACTCACTTTAACATTTGTTATTGTTAACAGACTAAGGGCGGGGTCCTGCATTTTGTATAAAAAGATAAGACTTATTTCTTCTTTAATTAAGTGTTCTATTTTATCGATCCTGTGAGACATTACCTTTCAGTTACCTTTTCATTAAAACAAATATTTATATCTACTTTTCTTGGCGCAAGAAAAGTAGCAAAAGAAACATGGCTNNTATAAATTCAGCTCCATTCCATTCCGCTGAATTTATTTGACGCAAAATATTTAATGCCGTTAAATACGAACCAAACTAAAACCAAATATGAGCCAAATAAGGAACAAAAATCAAATAAGGACAACCTATTAGATCAATTTCTTTTTGGTTTCAATAATCTTGAAGGCTTCTATAACATCGCCGACTTTAATATCATTAAAGTTTGCCAAATTAAGTCCGCATTCATACCCGGCATCGACATCACGAACATCATCTTTAAATCTCTTAAGAGATCCGATTTCACCTTCGTGAATTACAATACCATCTCTAATAAGTCTGATTTTACTATTCCTTGTAATTTTTCCATCCTGAACATAACAGCCGGCAATAGTACCTAATTTAGGAACTTTGAAAGTATCCCTAACCTCAACTGTAGCTACAACTTCTTCAGAAAGAACTGGAGACAGCAAGCCTTCAAGAGCAGATTTAACTTCACTTATTGCATTATAAATAACTGCATAAAGCCTGATATCAACATTCTGAGATTCTGCCAGTTTTCTTGCATTAACATTCGGTCTAACGTGAAAACCAATAATAATGGCATTAGAAGCCGCGGCAAGGAGTACGTCACTTTCGGAGATACCTCCGACACCTTTATGGATAACTCTTATAATTACTTCCTCGTTAGAAAGTTTCATCAAGGAATCCGACAGAGCTTCAACTGATCCATCAACATCACCTTTCACGATGAGAGGCAATTCTTTAACACCGCCCATACTGATTTGATGAGCAATTTCATCAAGAGTAATATGGTGAACCTGTTTCTGATCCTGCTCCCTTCTAAGCTGTTGTCTTTTGATAGATATTTCGCGTGCAGCTCTTTCAGATTCAACGACAACGAAAGTATCTCCTGCCTGAGGAGAACCTTCGAATCCTAATACCTGCACCGGCACAGATGGCGGAGCATCGATTACCTTATTTAATCTTTCATCAAACATAGCCCGGACTTTACCGAAATAGATACCAGCGACAAAAGGATCGCCTATGCGCAGGGTTCCTTTCTGAACAAGAATGGTACATTGAATACCCCTTCCTTTATCCAATTCTGATTCTATGACAACGCCTCTGGCTAAACGATTCGGGTTAGCTTTAAGATCCAGTAATTCTGATTCAAGAAGAATAACTTCAAGAAGATTTTCGACATTCAATCCTGTTTTTGCTGAAATCTCTACACACTGATACTTTCCGCCCCATGATTCAACGAGGACATTCCGGTCAGCCAGCTGCTGTTTTATTTTTTCAATATTTGCGCCCGGCTTATCAATTTTATTTATGGCAATAACAATAGGAACTCTTGCTGCCTGTGCATGATTTATTGCTTCAATTGTCTGAGGCATGACCGCATCATCGGCAGCTACAATTAATACAACGATATCGGTTAATTGCGCACCTCTGGCTCTCATTGCAGTAAATGCTTCGTGGCCGGGAGTATCGAGAAAAGTTATAGTTTTGCCATTTCCAACATCAACCCTATAAGCGCCAATGTGCTGAGTTATTCCACCAGACTCACCTGCAACGACATTAGTTCTTCTGATATAATCGAGAAGTGAAGTTTTACCATGATCTACATGTCCCATTATAGTTACAACAGGAGATCTGAACACAAGAGTTTCCGGGGGGTCAATTATATCTTCAAGAACCTCCGATGTATATTCTTTCTGGAATTCGACTTCAAAACCGAATTCATCAGCGACCAGAGTAATAGTTTCAACATCAAGTCTTTGATTAATTGAAACCATAAGTCCAAGTTCGATACATTTAGAGATAACATCCGCGACAGGTACATTCATCAAGTTAGCTAATTCATTTACAGCAATAAACTCGGTTACACGGATTTTGGCTTCTTCAATATTTTTTAATTCCTGTTTTCTTTCCTCTTCGGCTTCACGTTCTTTTCTTTTTCTTTTCCTTACGTTGGCACGACCTGCCTGGAGAGAATCATCCATGCTGAGAAGTGTTTTACGAATAGCTTCCTTAACTTCCTTCTGATCGATTTCAAATTTCTTAACTTTCTTTCTTTTTTTAACTACCGGGCTCTCATCGGCAACAACTTCCTCAACCTTTTTCTTGGTTTTTGGTTTTTTCTTTTTCTTAACAATAGTTTTATCTTTATCCTGTTCGCTAATTAGAACAGAAGAAACATTACCTGTAACGGATCTCCTTTCAGGGAATTTTTGTTGAGTTCTAGTCTCGCCGAGATCCATTTTACCAACGACAGTAAGACCTTTTCTTTTAGCAGTTTCAGCATCCTTTGGAGATATGAAAGCTTTAGCGGGTTTTCCCACAATTGGTCCGGATTGAACAGGAAGTTCTTCATTTGATTCTGTTGGCTCTATAACCTGATCTGTAACAGGTTCAACCGTTGCAGTCTCTTCTGATTCTTCTTCCTCTTTTTCGGAAACCGATTTCCCTTTACTTTTCTTTTTTAACTCAACGGGAATTTCTTCGGGGGCCTCAGACTGAGCATCATGGATAGTTACCGGTTCAGGCTCCTGAGCAGCAATTTCCGGCTGATGATCCGGTTCAAGTTCTTCCAATTTATGGGCAGCTTTTTTCTCATCCTCCTCAACCTTTTCTACTCTTTTCTTATTAAAATCCGCAATCTTTTTATAATGCTTTTCTGCTTTTTCAATATCTTTTTTGAAATGATTATTTATTTCGGTAATCATATCATCGGTTAAAATAGATTGTATTGATTTTACAACATGCCCCTTCTTTTGTAAAAACTCCACAAGCTGTTCAGCCGAAATATTTATTTCAGATGCAAACTTATAAATCCTTAATTTTTTACTTTTCGATTCTTCGGCCATAAATAAATTTACCTGTTTTAGCTACTCTTCTTCTTCAAACTGAGATTTAATTGTTTCAATGATAAAAGCAATCTTCTCATCATCAAGTCCTTCAATTTCTTTTAATTTTTCAGGACCAGCGGTAAGAACCTCAATTGCAGTATCATATCTGTGGTTTATTAATAATTCATAAACATCATTACCGAGTTCTTCTTTAATATCGATAAGTTCGATATCTTCTTCATATTCTTCGAACGGTTTTTCTTCTCTTAATATTTCGATTTCATAACCGGTAAGCTTCATAGCAAGGCGGATGTTTACACCGTTACGCCCTACTATTAAAGAAACCTGATCGCTATCAGCAGTTACAACAGCTTTCTTTGCATGGGTATCAATATCGATCTTTTTTAATTTAGCAGGAGCGAGGGCTCTCTGAATAAATATTAAAGGATCTTCAGTAAAATTTATTACATCTATATTTTCATTATTTAATTCTCTTACAATGGCGTGAATTCTAACACCCTTCATACCAACGCAGGCACCGACGGCATCAATTCTTTTGTCCTGAGATTCGACTGCCACTTTAGCTCTTTCGCCAGGTTCGCGGGCAATAGCTTTCAATTCAATAATACCGTCATATATTTCGGGTATTTCAATTTCGAATAATCTTTGAAGGAACATATTATCAGACCTTGAAATTATGATCAAGGGTCCGGAGTTTCCTTTTTTAACTTCCTTGACAATTCCTCTAATGGTTTCCCCTTTTTTATATCTTTCATAGGGAATCTGTTCATTACGTGGAAGGAGGAGTTCATTTTTATTATGATTTACAAGCACATCGTTTTTGCGAATCTGGTAGATATCGCCGACGACAATTTCCCCTAGGAGCTCATTATATTCGTTATAGATAATGTCTTTTTCAAGTTCACGAATTTTCTGATTAAGGCTTTGCTTGGCTAAGGTAACCAATCTTCTTCCGAGGGTGGCTAGTTCAATTTTCTCAACATAGTCATCTCCCACTTCCAGTTCATCGGGATTTCCTTTTTTGTTGATTTCTTCAATGCTGATTTGGGCATTAGGGTCGGTCACCTGGTCAACTACAGACCGTTCGAGAAATATTTCAATATCACCCCTATCCATATTAACAACCACATCGAATTTAGCTTCCTCGCCATATTTCTTTTTAACAAGAAGACCAAATATCTCCTCAAGAATGCCAGCCAGAACATCCTTATCAATTCCTTTATCTCTTACCATTTGGGCAAAGGATTCAACAATATCGAAATTCATTAAACGACCTCCAGTTTAGGAAAAACTTACTAATACTTTAGCTTTTTTTACGTTATTAAAATTAATACTGATTTCATTTTGGTTTGAAAGGAAGACAAGAGTGTCTCCTTCAACTTTAATTAGCTTGCCTGAAAGTTTTTTTGTTTCATCATTTGATACATAACTTACATCAAACTTACGGTTTATATGCTTTGCGAACTGACCTAAGAATTTCAAAGGATTATCGGTACCGGGAGAAGAAACATCGAGGCGATACTTAGATTCAATAAGGTTATTTTCCTCGATTTTAGCAATGATCAAACGGTTTAATTCTGCAAGGTCTTCGGCAGTAACATTTTTTTCACTATCGACATAGATTTCTATGATCCTTTCTTTAGGATTACCGCGACAGATTAGATCGATCAAAAAGAAATTCTTTTCCTTTAAGATCTCATTAATGACATTATTAATATTTTCTTCTTCTAGTTTCATACAAACAAAAATCGCCCTTTTAAGGGCGAACTAAGAAATGTAAAATTAGCATTAATTATTTGAATAAGCAAGAGAATAGACCGGGGCGTAATTCAGTATAGGACTCAAATCAGCAGAATTGAGGAACAGAATCTGTCCAATTTGGGCTATAACTAAATCTTTTTACCATTTGTTATTTTATTTTGGATAATAATGGCATAACTAAATTGATTAATAATCATTCTTGAATCACTGCATCTTTATTTGTAATTTTTAATTGAAATTTACAGTTGGAGTCCGAGTGGGATATTTTAGCTTTATTTACTGGTGCATAAGTTCTTATAATGTATATTATAGGAAACGTTAATTTTATTTGTGAACATATACTTAATCATAAGGAGAAACATTTTGAAAATAATTTATTCTGTTCTTATCGTTTTGGTTTTTGTGGTTATTGGTTGCACATCTTCTCAATTCGCAACTTATCGTCCATCTGGCTCTACAGATGCTAACTGGCAAATCAACGTATATCATACAGGTGGAATGACACAGAATTTTAAGGTTGTCATAAATGATAGTACCGTAATAGACCAAGGTGCTAACTTCTTCACAGGAAACATGGAAGAAAAAGGTAATTATCAAGGAAAAGAAGTAAAGCTTATGGTTTCCTATTCCGCTGGTTTTCTTGGGATTGGCTCTGGTTACACAGCAATGGTTTTCATCAACAATGAACTTGCTGGAAAATTCAAATTCTAGCCTGAGGCTTGAAAAATTAAGTACATAAAGTGTAAAGCATTTTGCTTAAAGGCAATTCAGCCAAGTAGCCCAGGCAAATAACTCTTACCAAATAAAATGAAAAGGCAGGGTAATTACACTCTGCCTTTTTGGGAGCAAGAGTTCTTATAATGCATATTAGAGGAAACAGTGATAATATAAGAACTTCCGAGCATATTGAAATTTTTATTTTTCTGTAACTTAATGATTTACAATAAGTTATGGGAATTGTTATATTCTTCGAAACTCCGCTTTCGATATTCTACCCTCTCTTGTTCGGTAATTTTATAAGCATATTAAAATTAACCAGTTACAGCATCACAAATTTGTCATTTTAACACCAGTTTCGAAAAGGACAAATATCGGAGATGAAGTGAGCAATAAATAGCTATTTTTTACCCTGACTTAGTATTTCAAATCCATATTTTTTCGCAAGCACACCCTATTAACCATCACTTAAACTAATTTCGAAGGTAAAATTTTATCATAATTTCTTATAAATGATAGGGGAGTGAGAAGCCGAAATTCTTAGATTTGGGAAAATGTAGAAAGAGTTTCATATTCAAATTGTTAAAAATTTAATGGCATAGGATTTGTGTATTATTAATTCAGTAAAGGTGTACTTAAAAGAGGGGAATTTTTTTAGGGGGTGGAGATAGTATTTATAGATATAGGGAGTGGAAGAGGGGAGGGGATACGGGGGTTTTCAGGATGTTAAAACTAAAATTGCAGTCATTCCAAGTTGCTCTCGCCTTGCTCCCATCTTGCTCTGAAGTTGCTCTTTTTCAGGGAAGTAACCATAGTCATAGCCATTAGCTTGTTAAGTGAGGAGGTTTTGCCTTATTTTTGACTTGTAAATTTAATGGAAGCAAATGAGTAGCAGGAAATATCCAGTTATAGTTTCAGATCTGGGAAATGTAATACTCCCCTTTAATTATGAAACCGCAGTAAATAAATTAGAATTGATAGAAAGAGGGCTTGGGGATAAGTTTTTGACTTATTTGAAATCAAATTATGACCTGCACAGGCAAAATGAACGGGGAGACATTTCATCCGGAGAATTTATAAGGATTATGGTTAGGGCTCTTGATTACAAAGTAAGCGAAGAGGAGTTCTGCAATATTTATTCAAAAATATTTGTTGTGAATGAACCTCTGGTTTCATTATTGGCTGAGCTACACAAAAAACATACGCTGATCCTATTAAGCAATACTAATAAAATACACAGGGATTACGGCTGGGGAGATTTTCCTTTCTTACAATATTTCGACAAACTTATTTTGTCATATGAAGTGCATGCGGTTAAACCTGAAACGGAGATTTTTAAGGCGGTTGAATTATATACTCAACTACCGCCGGAGAAACATTTATTTATTGATGATATTGCTGAATATGTGGAGGCAGCTAAGAATTTGGGATGGGATGCAATACGATATATTGATTTTAAGCAGCTGGGGAGGGAGCTTACTAAAAGAAACATATTGTGAGTTCTATAAAACCTCTGTCTTCCCCCATGTTTCTGTTTAACTATTGCCATAAAGAACAATCCCCCAACTACTCCAAACCTAATTTAGTATATATATGAAAGGTAGTATGGTATTGCTATAACCTAGCAAGATACTCCTTAGGCTGGCACGATGGTGCCATATTTCTGCCAAGTTTATGGCTTAGGATTTAGGCAAATGTCATATTTAAATAATATTCTTACGATAAATGCAATAATTTATCAAATTCGTCTATTTTCTATGAATATGTATTATTATCTTGATAATTATAGAATAAAGAGATAAATTTAGACGATTAATGTATATATTATGATATATCGTATATAGTGAGATACAAAAATGATCCAAAATGAAGAAAGCAATAGGATAAAGAAAATCTTGCAAATCCTTTCAACTGCGGAGGATCTGTTTCAAAGATTCGGTTTTAAGCGCACTACGATTGAGGAAATATGTGCTAAAGCGAATGTTAGCAAGATGACATTCTACAAATACTTCCCAAACAAGAATGAACTGATAAAACATCTTATGAATTCCTGGCTGAAGCAGGTTGAAAAAACAATCAATGAATTCGACGGTTTGGAAGTTCCTTTCACCGAGAAGATTAAAACACTATTACGACTAAAGGAAGAATCTACGGGCAAATTCAGTAAGGAATTTTTAGCCGAATACATGAATCCCGATCCTGAACTGCAGAACTTTTTCAAGGAGTTTTATGAAAGGGCTACTACATTCTTTATTGACTTCATAAAAAAAGCTCAGCAGAAAGGAGATGTAAGAAGAGATATAAAACCTGAATTCCTTATTGCTGTTTTGAATAAAATGCTTGAACTTGCTAAGGATAAGACGCTGACTAGTTTATACCCAAGAGTAACAGACTTCTCGCTTGAGATAAACAATTTTATTTACTGCGGTGTTCTTCCGCTTGAAACACTTGAAAAGAATGAAGCTAAGAATTAATAAGTTCATAAATAAATCAATCCTGCTTTTCTGCTTTGCTCTTGTATTAGTAAATAATATAAAGGGGCAGGATTTTGAATTCCATGGGCAGGCTGCAGGATGGGGAATAGGAACAAAAGCAGATAATGGATGGACTAAGAATCTCGGACTGCGATATTTCCCACAACTTAATTATAGTTATTCTCTTGATGAAAATAACCTGATAAACGGAGAAATACTTCTCAACACTTATTATACAACAGATTTTAAGTCAGATGATTATAATCTAAAATTATACAGGGCAATACTGCGCTACACATCCACGCAGACAGAGGTTCAGCTTGGTTTGCAGAAGATAAACTTCGGTCCCGCACAGTTATTGCGGACACTGATGTGGTTCGACAGAGTTGACCCGCGCGATCCTCTAAAACTTACCGACGGTGTTTATGGACTGCGGTATAAATACAGTTTTCTGAATAACTCCATTTTGTGGCTGTGGGGACTGTATGACAATAACGACCCAGTGGGATATGAGGTTTATCCTACAGCAAATAAAACTCCCGAATGGGGAGGGCGGTATCAACTTGAAGTTCCTCTCGGAGAAGCTGCGGCTACTGTCCACACAAGAATGGTTGATGCAGGTTTACTCAATTACAGAGAGAACAGGTATGCACTGGACGGAAGATGGGATATCGGAATAGGCGTTTGGTTTGAATCGGAATTGCAGCAAAGTGAAACAAACAGACTCCCCTACCCGTGGAATAAAATGTTAACTGTCGGCGGAGATTATACGTTCGGCATAGGAAACGGAATATATTTTTTAGCAGAACATAGAACCTCAATTACTTCTGCAAAAACATGGGGAGATGATATAGACAAAAAGATTTCTGCAGTTATGGCAAGCTATCCTTTCGGAACACTGGATAATTTTGCGCTCCAGATTTATTACGACTGGCAGGGGAAAAATATTTATCAATACTACCTGTGGCAAAGAACTTATGATAACCTGATAATAAATCTTGCCCTGTTCCACTATCCCGAGAACGGAGCGGGGTTATTTATTTCAAGCGGAACCGCACCATCAACGGGCTATGGTTTGCAGTTAATGCTAATATATAATTATTGAAATGCACTCAAAGGAAATGTTAAATGGATAATAATAAAATCATAATTGTAGACAACCTTATAAAAGATTATTCCATGGGGAGTAGTTTTTTCAGGGCACTTAACGACATCTCATTTTCCGCAAAGAAGGGAGAATTTACGGGGCTTGTTGGACCAAGCGGATCAGGGAAAACCACTCTGCTTAATATTCTGGGAGCGCTGGATAACCCAACACAGGGCGATGCAGTAGTTCTCGGAAAAAGTGTAAAGTCACTTAGCCACAAAGATGCTGCCCAGCTTAGGAATCATTCAATTGGATTCATTTTCCAGACGTATAATCTTCTGCCTGTCTATACAGTTTTTGAGAATGTGGAATTCTCCCTGCTGCTTTTGAAAAAGGGAAAAGAAGAAAGAGAGGAGGCAGTGATGAAAGCTCTTTCCTGGGTGGGACTTACAAATAAAGCTAACTCAAGACCTAACCAATTGTCAGGCGGAGAGAGCCAGCGTGTAGCAGTTGCAAGAGCAATGGTTAAGAATCCGGAAATAGTTCTTGCCGATGAACCGACCGCTAATCTTGACGCTGAAAATTCGCACAATATAATTAGAACTATGCTGAAACTTAATGAAGAACTGAAAACCACATTTATTTTTGCCACACATGATGAAAAAGTTATTTCATACCTGCACAGAAAAATTGTGCTTAATGACGGAAAGATAGTCAACGACTTAATTCTTAATTAGATAAGGAGAAGAAAATGCTGACTATAAAACTTGCCTTTAGGAATATAACACATGCGGGAATAAGAACCTGGCTGAATGTTTTTGTGCTTTCCTTTGCCTTTGTACTTATAGTATTTACCGAAGGGTTTTATGACGGGATGGCACAGCAGATAAAGGATGCAATGATAAATTCCGAAATCGGTGGCGGTCAGTTCTGGCAGAAGGATTATGATCCTTATGATCCCTTCTCCATTGAGCAATCACACTCCCTTGTTCCTGCAAATATAAACGACGAAGTAAAAAAGGGAAACGCCCTGGCTGTATTGGTTGTATCAGCAGCAATATTTCCAAGGGGACATGTACAATCTGCTCTCATCAAGGGAATTGATCCCGAACAAAAGATAATTAACATCCCCTCTGCTGTTTTGGATAATAATGCTGACACCAATTCGATTCCAGGGTTAATCGGGGCGAAGATGGCAAATAATACAGGATTGAATAAAGGAGATTTTGTAAGCGTACGATGGCGGAATATTCATGGAACATTTGACGCGGCAGATATAAAAATAGTAGAGATAATGAATACCGATGTGCAATCAATCGACAGGGACCAGATTTGGATCCCATTGAATAAACTGCAGTCAATGCTCCAGGCACCGGGTCAGGCAACAATAATAACGATGAAAAAGAACATAGTGAATATTCCATCCGGCGTTCCCGAATTTGTTTTCCACAATCATGACTATCTATTTAAAGATATAAATGATAATCTGAACAGGAAGAAAATATCATCTGCGCTTATGTATATATTGCTATTGTCCATGGCTCTTCTCGCTGTCTTTGATACACAAGTACTTGCAATTTTCAGAAGGCGTAAAGAGATCGGGACACTTATGGCACTTGGCATGACGCGCTGGAATATAATAAGCTTGTTTACACTGGAAGGGAGTCTGCTTGGTATATTGGCTTTTGTTTCAGGCATGATATACGGGGTGCCCCTGCTGGCTTTTTTAGCTAAAACAGGTGTGGGGCTTCCATCCATGGTTCAGAGTGTAGGTTCCTCCATCCCCACAACTCTTTATCCAAAATACGGAATCCGTCTTTACATTATCACCACAATGATTCTATTTTTCTCGGTTATTATTGTAAGTTTTCTGCCAACACGCAGGATTACAAAATTAAAACCGACAGACGCTTTAAGGGGGAAGCTATCATGATAAGATTCTTATTTAAGGGTTTGTTAAGAGACCGTCACAGGAGTCTTTTCCCTGTAATTATTGTTGCTGTGGGAGTATTCCTTACAACATTTCTTTATTCCTGGATGAATGGCGTCTTAAATGATATGACGGATGCAAATGCCAAGTTTGATACGGGACATTTAAAGGTTATGACAAGGGCTTATAATACGCTGGCAAATCAGCTGCCCAATGATTTAGCTTTAACCGGGATTGATAAAATAATGGGAACGCTTAATACGGAATATCCCGGATATGAATGGACTGCCCGGATAAAGTTCGGGGGATTACTTGACACTCCTGATGAAAACGGAGAAACAAAATCGCAGGCTCCGGCTGCAGGTTTCGGAATTGATCTTCTTGGAAAAAACTCAAAAGAAATTGAAAGACTGAATATCAGAAAGGCAATTGTAAGAGGAAGAATCCCTAATAAGCCGGGAGAAATTCTTATCAGTGATGAATTTGCAAAAAGGATGGATGTAGGAGTTAACAGCAAGGTAACATTGTTATCAACTTCATCAAGCGGAGCGATGGCAGTGCAGAATTTTATTATAAGCGGCACAGTAGAATTCGGAATAACCGCTATGGACCGCGGGGCGATAATAGCTGATGTCGGCGATGTTCAATATGCGCTTGAAATGCCGAACGGCGCAGGTGAAATACTTGGTTACAGCAAAGACATGTTCTACAA
>PLLW01000040.1 GCA_003141435.1 Ignavibacteriales bacterium | reverse complement strand
ATAAGAAAGATTATTAATACTCAATCACCCTCACCCTAACATATTTATTAGGAAAAGCACTCAATGAAAATAATTATGAAAATCTTCTTGGTAGTTGCTGCTGCTTATTTCTCTGTTTCGGCACAACAAACAACATTTCAGGATTCCTTGCTTGATCATATCATAGGCAAATGGGTTCTTCATGGCACCATAGCAGAAAAAGAAACTACACACGATATTGTCGCGCAGTGGGTTCTGGGTCATCAATACCTTCAGCTTCACGAAGTGTCTCGAGAAAAGAACACAACCGGTGAAGCAATGTATGAAGCAATTGTTTATATCGGCTGGGACCAAAACACGAAACAGTACGCCTGCCTTTGGCTCGATATAACTGGTGGAGGTGGTCTCTCCGCTCAGGCTATCGGTCATGCAGAACTTAGCGGCGATAAAATGGCTTTTTTATTCAAGGGCACCGATGGTAGTTTATTTCATACAACTTTCGTTTACGACAAAGGTTCTGATATTTGGATATGGCTCATGGATAGTGAAGAGAATGGAAAACTGCAATCCTTCGCTCGGCTTAAACTCACTAGGGAATAGTTATGAAATCATATGATCCATCTTGCCGCTATTATCCAAACGGACTTCCGAATGCCAAAGAGATTGTTGAAAAATTAAAATCCCTTAATGGCTAATCAGTTCAGACCAATAGGTGTAATTCATTTCAATAAAGAGGTTAAACAGGTTGAAAATAATGCTAAATTTGTTTATAATATAACCTTAATGGTAAAACATTCACTTCTTTAAACAGTACTATGCAAGAAACATATTCTCCGCCCCAGTCCCCTGAAGATAAAACAATATTTTCCTTAAGAATATTAACAGCAGTGGGGATAATAGTAGGGTGTTGGTCACTAATGTTCGAAATATATTTCTTCCATGAATTCAAAATAACAATATATTTTGCCAGAATAATATTTACACTTATTGCTTTAATAATATTTGCATTTTCTTATAATAATAATGCCAGGAAATATTCTACACTGCTTACACATATATACCTCATTAGTTTATTTAGTTCTTTTGTTATAACAATCTATAAAATACCTGATACGGTATTCATAAACTCACAGTTGTTAGCACTCTTAATATTTACATCAGCAATAATTTTTAGCTGGGAAACAAAACACCAGATAATTGCAACAATTTATTACAATTTACTGTTTGGTATGTCGATAATATTTAATGACCCCAAAATATACCGTTTACCGAATATTTTATCGTTTGTAATATTTGTCTGCCTTATTAGTTTTTTAAGTATTGCCACTAGTTTTGTCGTTCATAATCTTAGGAGTAAATTATTAAATGAAGCAAAAAATCGTGAAGAAGCTGTTTCCTTACTACTTAAGGAAACAATAGAAAAAGAGGAAATAGCCCAAAAGGCGTTATCTGAAAAAAAGCAAAAAATTGAATTATTGGCCAAAATAAATCATGATGTTAGGACTCCATTAAGTTCCATCCTTATGTTTTTTGAAATGCTCGAAGATGGCAGTCTGAGCTCTAAAGATGAAATAAAGAAGTATTCAAAATCGGTCAAAACATCATTACAAAGACTGCTGAATACAATCAACAATTTTGTTGATTATGCAAAGATTGAAACAGGTAAAGTTAAGGTTGAAAATGATCTTTTTAATTTAAATGAAGAAGTAGAAAATACGGTTGAGCTATTAAAACCTCTTGCATATAGTATGAATAACGAATTGGAAATTATAAATAATAACCATTCCCACATTTTAGTATATTCTGATCCTGTTAAGTACCGCCAGATATTAATTAACATTATCGCTAATGCTTTAAGATTTACTACTGGTGGAAGTATTAAAGTGGCTTTTGAGAATATACAAAAGTCGGAAGATATGTATGAAATAATAACATCAGTGGAAGATACAGGCCCCGGAATTCCCGAAGACAAGCTGGGTAGTATTTTTAATCCGTTTGTTTCTTTGAGAGAGGGTGATAAAATAAATTACGGTAGTGGGTTGGGACTAACTATCTGCAATGAATTTGTACATATGTTAAAGGGTGAAATAAATATTGAAAGCACTATTGGCGTAGGGACAAAATTTACTATAAGGATCCCTTATAATTATAATTATGATAAAGTATCTATCCCATTAATAAAAACATGAAATATTCTCTGCTCAAAATGATTTTGGTTTTATATTAAAGATTTATTCACTTATGAATATGAACTTTGGATTATTACTTTTAATAATCAGCGCATGTTGGTTAATATCAGAAGTCTTACTTATCGCTCTGCGTCGCTCAAAGAATGATAGTCAGGATCACGATAAAGGATCAATTAGATGGTTGAACATAGTTATTTACACTTCTATTGCTATTGCTGTTAGTTTAGGTTTTATGAGAATCGGACAAATACACGCCGCCATATCAATCATACCTTGGGTTGGCTTATCCTTTATCGTAGTTGGACTAATTATTCGGTGGACCGCTATTCTGACCCTTCGTAAATACTTTACAACGAATGTTGTTATTCAATCAGATCATCGGATTATCAAAAAAGGTTTGTATCGGTTTGTCCGTCACCCGTCATATTCTGGTTCAATCATCTCTTTCTGTGGTTTAGGATTAGTGTTCTCTAATTGGATATCGTTTATTGTTTTGATAATGCCTATAACGGTTGCCTTTCTTAAAAGGATTCAGATTGAAGAGCAAGCTTTATCAAATGCGTTTGGGGAACAATATTCGGACTATCGTAAAATTAGCTGGGCTCTCTTCCCATGGATTTATTAACCCAAAGGTAAATCCATCTCTGACCAGCATATCAGTCATTTCGCCCCACCTTGCATAAGATTTAATAATTTGGAACCTAATTCAGTAATATTCTTATTGAATCTTCATTTTATGAACATTGCCCCATTATAAATATTAGGAAAACCTTTTTAATCTTAATTATTAATTTATAAATTAGCTAAAATAATTTCTTCTGTTTGGAATTCACAAATAAGGAATGCTGATGAGACAGATCTTCGCTAAAAAGCCACTTCATGTTTTATTGGAAGAGATGAAAGGGGAGAATCGGTTAAGGAGGGTTTTAGGCCCTGTTGGACTTACTAGTCTTGGAGTGGGAGCAATAATAGGTACAGGAATTTTTGTATTAACAGGAGTAGCTGCTGCTGATAAAGCTGGTCCGGCAATTGTGTTATCGTTTACAGCAGCCGGCATTGCCTGTATATTCGCGGCATTATGTTATTCGGAATTTGCTGCAATGGTTCCGGTAGCTGGCTCTGCTTATACCTATGCCTACGCAACTCTTGGTGAATTATTTGCATGGATAATAGGCTGGGATTTGATCTTGGAGTATGCCGTGGCTTCTGCTACTGTTGCCCATGGATGGTCTCATTATTTTCAGGATCTGATAGGAATATTTCATTTTAATGTCCCCTTTAGTGTATCTCGAAGTCCCTTTGATTTTGATCCTGCCACTGGGTTGCTCCATTCAACTGGGACCATAATAGACCTTCCTGCTATAATAATAACTGTCATAATTACTGCAGTACTTGTTAAGGGTATTAAAGAAAGTGTCGGGCTAAATGCTACTATGGTTGGCATTAAACTTACTGCTGTGTTTCTTGTAATTATTTTAGGTGCTTTCTATATTACTCCCGCTAACTGGCACCCGTTCGCCCCTTATGGATATACTGGCATTAGTTTTTTTGGCAGAACACTTTGGGGACAAACAGGTGCCGGCGGTGCTCCCCAGGGAGTATTGGCAGGAGCTGCAATGATCTTTTTTGCATATATTGGCTTCGATTCGTTGTCCACACATGCTGAGGAAGCAAAAAATCCACAAAGGGATGTGCCGATTGGAATAATTACATCTCTTATACTCTGCACAGTTTTATATATTGCTGTATCTGCAATCATAACCGGTATGGTTCCTTATAATAAAATTAATATCGATGCCCCTATATCAAATGCTTTTAAACAGGTAGGTCTTGAATGGGCACAGCTAATTATCTCCTTTGGTGCACTTGCGGGTATTACTTCTGTACTATTAGTTATGATGCTTAGCCAGCCAAGAATTTTCCTTGCTATGGCAAGGGATGGATTTTTACCTGAAAGTGTTTTTGGCGCTGTACATAAAAAATTCAGAACTCCATGGAAATCAACTATTCTGACCGGAATATTTGTTGCAACTTTAGCTGGATTTCTTCCATTGAGGATTTTGGCTGAACTTGTAAATATAGGCACTCTCTTTGCATTTGTGGTTGTTTGTTCCGCTGTCCTTATTATGAGGAGAATGCACCCTGAAGCAGTGAGACCCTTTAGAGCCCCCTTCTTTCCGTATGTTCCTATATTAGGAATTATTACTTGCCTTATTTTAATGTTCTCGCTTCCTGAAGAGAACTGGCTCAGGCTTTTGGTTTGGCTGGTAATCGGACTTGCTATTTATATCTTTTATGGGAGGAAACATAGTATAATGCATAAACTTATGAATAAGCCTGATGCTGATTCCATGAAGCAATAAAGGATTATTTGATGAGATATACTTTCACTTTTTTGTTACTGTTCGTAACAATAATTAAAGGACAGGATATGAAGAATGAACTGAAGGTTGTGAATAAAGTGGACCTAAATAAATATATAGGTCTGTGGTATGAAGTTGCTAAAATTCCTAATTGGTTTCAAAAAAAATGCATAAAAAATACTACCGCTGAATATTCTTTACGTGATGATGGTAAAATAAAAGTAGTAAATTCCTGCATACAGTCCGATGGCAGTAAAGATATTGCCGAAGGAGTAGCAAAGGTTGTCGATAACAAAAGTAATGCTAAACTTGAGGTTAGTTTTGTAAAAATACTCGGCATCCAATTGTTCTGGGGTGATTATTGGATTATCGGTTTGGGAGAAAATTATGATTTCGCGTTAGTAGGATCACCTGACAGAAAATATGGATGGATTTTGAGTAGAACTAAGAAACTACCCCAGGAAAAATTGGGCCGGATATCTGATCTTCTGAAACTTAAAGGATATGATATTAAGAATTTTGAGTTCACGGTGCAAGACTGATTTTGCTATTGAAAAACCTTCGAGGTTTTATAATCCTCGAAGGTTTAATAATTAAACGTTACCATTAAAGCCGCTTTGGTCCTGCATCACTAAGTCCCTGTGAACACTCTTTTTTATAAAGCTTGAAGTTCTCTATAAATCTTGCTGCAAGGGCATCATACTTTTTCCAGTATTCATCTTTGTTTCCCCAGGAGTTTGAAGGTTCCAATACATCTTCGGGAACATTGGGACAAGTTAGCGGGACTTCAAATCCAAACAGTTTATCCTTTCTGTATTTTACATTATCAAGTTTTCCTTCGAGCGCGGCATCAAGAAGATTACGTGTGTGTTTAATGCTTATTCTTTTGCCTACGCCGAATCTTCCGCCAACCCATCCGGTGTTAACAAGCCATACATTTGCTTTATGCTTCAGCATTCTTTGTCTGAGCATTTCTGCATATTCATATGGATGTCTTACCATAAATGGTGCGCCAAAACATGAGCTGAACGTAATCTGTGGTTCTATTCCTAAACCTATTTCTGTACCAGCTATCTTGGAAGTGTAACCGCTGATAAAATGGTACTGCGCCTGTTCCGGACTGAGACGTGCAATAGGAGGTAAAACCCCCGAGGCATCGCAAGTTAAAAAGATAACATTTTTTGGATGAGAGTTTGCATATCCTTTCGATACAATATTGGGAATGAATTCCAACGGATATGAGGCTCTTGTATTTTCAGTAATAGAATCATCATCAAGATCAATCTTCCGCGATACTGGATCGTATACTACGTTCTCAAGTATGGTTCCAAATCTTTTTGTGCATTCATAAATTTCCGGTTCACTTTCTGCTGAAAGACGGATCACTTTGGCGTAACACCCTCCTTCAAAATTAAAAACACCATTGGAACTCCAGCCATGCTCATCATCTCCTATCAGTTTTCTCTTTGGGTCTGCCGATAAAGTGGTTTTACCCGTACCGCTTAATCCGAAAAACAATGCTGCATCTCCAGCTTTGCCTACATTGGCTGAGCAGTGCATCGGTAAAACATCATCAAATGTAAGTAGAAAATTGAGGATAGTGAAAATTGATTTCTTAATTTCACCACCATACAGAGTGTTAGCAATAATAGCAGTCTTCTGTGCAAAATTCAAGATAATGCCGGTTTCTGTCCTTGTGCCATCTATCTTGGGATCAAGTTTAAATCCCGGTACTGCTATTACTGTAAATTCAGGATAAAACTTTTTAAGTATATCTTGGTTCTCAGTAGTTATAAACATGTTACGTGCGAATAGGGAGTGCCATGCTTTTTCGGTAATAATTCTAATCGGCATTTGGTATTCGGGATCAGCGCCTACAAAACAATCCTGTACAAAAACTTCTTCCCCTTGTAGGAAGGCATAAAGTCGTCCGAGAAGGGAATTAAATTTTTCTTCGCTGTAGGGACGATTATTAACCCCCCACCAGATTTTGCTTTCTGTAGAGTCTTCTCTCACAATAAACTTGTCGGTTGCTGCACGGGCAGTATGCTTGCCGGTTTTAACTAAAAGGGGTCCCTGGTGAGACATATGTGCTTCATTTCTGAAAATCGCCTCTTCATATAAAGCTTCATCAGGTAGATTCCAATAAGCGCGGTCCAGATAGTAAATTCCATGGTTGTCTAAACCAAAGTCAGATGCTAATTCTTTTGCTTCTTTGCTTGCGGGAGTGTTGAATTCAAGATATTTACTCATGACCAATCCCTCACTAATTTACGGTCTCCGATATAAAGTTCGTTTGGTGAATTAGGATCTAAAGCCCATTTCATTCTTTCTATTCCTTCAGTTATATCTTTAATTGTTCCGCAGAAACTAAGCCGGAGATATCCCTCCATGCCAAACTCTACTCCCGGAACTGTAAGTACAAGTACTTTGTTAATTAGAAACTCTGATAATTTCTGAGAGCTTTTATTGTAATTACTGAAATCGGCAAAACAATAGAATGTTCCGTCAGGTTTAGTTACATGAACTCCTTCAAATGAGTTTAGATAATCCATCATAACATTCCGGTTATTTTCTAGCGTCACTCTTAATGCTTCCACAGAAGACTGGATTCCGTTTATCGCTCCTACTGCAGCTTTCTGTAAAAGTACGGATGGACCTGAAGTCTGATGCCCCTGAATATTTGTCATTGCTTCAATGATTTTTTTATTGGCGATAGCCCACCCTATCCTGAATCCTGTCATTGCATACTGCTTTGAAACACCGTTGATTACAATAAGCTTGGAATTCTCTGAAAGGTTCTTTGCAAAATCATAACAGCTTATTGTTTTTCTGTTGTCGAAAATCAACCGATGGTAAATATCATCCATAATTAAATAGAGATCTCGTTTCTCACAGAAATCAACTATATCAGCTATAAACTGTTCAGAGTACATTGCCCCTGTTGGGTTATTTGGACTGTTTATTATTACAGCCTTAGTATAAGAACCAACCCGCTGCTCAATATCTTGTATGGTCGGGTAAAATGTTCCGTCTTCGGGTAAACATGGCACTCCTATTGCCCCGCATAGTTTTGCCATTTCAGGATAACTAACCCAGTAAGGCGAGGGATATAATACTTCTTCCTGTGGATTCAGAATAGCCTGTAAAGCTACCATTATTGCCTGCTTGGCTCCCCCGGATGCTATAACATTTTGCGGAGCAACAAGCCTGTGATAAAATTCTTCCGTATATCGGATAATAGCTTTTTTAAGTGCAGGAATACCATCCGCGGGCGCATACCTTACTTCAGCTGAATTTAGAAGTGACGCCGCTGAAACAATTGCATCCATGGGGGCTTTGCTTTTTGGTTCCCCTCCGCCTAAATGAATGACTGGGTCTCCTTTTTCTCTTAGGATTGCTGCTCTTTCGTTAAGCGCTAAAGTGGGTGAGGCATTAATGGTTTTGGCAATTTGACTTAAACTCATACTTCGTTCCCGGAAATAAAATAATGTTATAAATAAAAAAAATTATTTGCAATAATATCTGTAGTTTCACTAATTAGCAAATTTATTTTATGATTTTGGTCTTTTCAAAATGCTGGTAATCCTGTGTGAATTTCCAGTTGCCTCCCCATCTCCATCCACGTTTATAAAACTCATGTGTCAACCAGGAATTTGCTGTAATTGTCCCCCGTGAGTATTTATTATAAACCGCTCCTTCTGGGAAAGTTTGCCCATTCTTTATTTGAGGATTAAGAAATGGATTGATATCAATAGCACGTCCTAGGGAATGTGTGGAAAAAGTCCTTGTTCCGCTTATTACCCTGTAATTAAAGGCAGAAGTATTATTGTCTTTCATCGATGCTTCATCTGACCAGTCATATTTATTAATTGGATCAACCTTTTTAATAGGGAATTTCTTTTCTTTGATTAGTGTGAATATTTCCTTTAAATCCTCCGCAAGGTCTTTATGGATTACAACTTGCCCCCTGTGCAGTCCATTGTCAAATGAATAATATTCTACATCTATTATTCGTAGATTTTTTGTGTTTGTATTAGGGATCTCTTTGCCTTTTAAAGCTTCTGCTAGGGTTATATGACTGTCTATGATTACCCGTTCTTTTTTATGAGGTTTGTTTACTTGTCCCCCACTGGAAAATATAAATATTACGGATAAAATGAATAGAAAGTTCATAAAATTAAAAAACACATATGAATTAAAATACAAATTAAATATATTTACACTTAAACTAAAAAGGAAGTTAGAATGAAAAAACTTTTGGTCGTATGCTTAGCTCTTCTTCTGTTTGCCGGTTGTGCTAAGAAAGTTGTTACCACTAAATCAGGTTTAAGATATTCAATTGATACAGTAGGAAATGGAACTGTTGCGAAAGAAGGGGACTTCGTTTCCATTCATTATAAATTATGGATAGTTAAAGATTCCTCAAAATTGTTTAAAGATTGGTCCCGCGATTCTACCCAAAAACCTAATCTTATCGGCGATACTAAGCAGACAAATCAACCTGCTAAATTTGTCCTCGGTGCCGGTGTTTTACTCGGATCAGAAGAGGCAATCGAAGGGATGAAAAAAGGAGAAACAAGATCTATTATTGTCCCTTCTAAATTAGCATTCGGCGAAAGGGGCTATGGTCCTATTCCACCAAATTCTAATCTTAAGTTCGTTGTTACTCTTCTGGATGCAAAAGAACAGTTAAATATGTGGAAATTGGATGCTGCAAATATTCAAACTACTCCAAGCGGATTAAAATATATCATCGTGCAGAAGGGGAGTGGTCCATGCCCTGATTCAGGTAAAACAGTTGTGGTTCATTACAGTGGATTTTTAACTAACGGAAAAAGGTTCGATAGTTCTGTTGAAAGAGATGAACCGTTTTTATTTACAGTTGGCATGCATCAGGTAATTCCTGGCTGGGAGGAAGGAATATTATTAATGAATAAAGGATCTAAAACTAGGCTTATTATTCCCTCTTCATTGGCTTTTGGTAATAAAAAAGTTGGACAGATTCCTTCTAATTCTGATTTAATATTTGATGTTGAGCTTATGGACATAAAATAGTTAAATTTTAATTATCGTTTAATAAATTATAATTTTTATTCCTCCTTTTTGTTATATTTTAATTATATGAATTAAATATTAAAGAGTTTTTATGAAAATGAATATTAATTTTGCTTTGGAAGAAGCCGCTTATATAAACACAATTCCGGGTAAAATAGAATTATCTGAAGTTGAAGGAGTTGAAGGGCAATTTTATGAGTTTACTCTCTTGGAAAAGCTCGATCCCTTATCGGGGAAAACCTCTTTTAAAGTTAAGTGGGCTGAAGGAGCTCCTTCTAATCATGAGGATTTAAACAAGATTATTGTTAAAAACTATAAGAAGATGGAATCAGGCGGATAAGTGTCCAGAAACACAACATTTTATTTTCAGCTACAGTATAATTATAACGTTTGTTTGTAGGATATGTGTTAAGGAATAGCCGGCGCCCCCAAAGCGTCGGCTTTTTTTGCTCGCATCCTTCTAGTACAACTCCTGCCATGTATTTCTAAATTTAATAATGCTAATCTGTTTGGCTTATATCTGGATATATTAAGTCATAAATATTATTTATATTTCCAATTTGGGAAAAATCATTCATAAAGATTGAAAATCGAATTTATTTTGCCTGAATGAATATAATTAATAATGATATTATAAAAACCGCACTATTGATATTTTTAATTTTAGTGTTGGGTGACTGTTCCTCTGGTCCGAATTATATCAGGGAAGGAGATCAAAAATATTATGATAAGGATTATTCCGGATCAATTGGAGATTTTAATAGGGAATTAGAAAACCATCCTTCAAATGATTCCGCCTATCTTATGAAAGGGAAAGCAGAGAATCTCCTTGGAAATTTTAAGGATGCTGTGGATGATCTTTCCAGATCATTAGAACTGACTAATAGTTTTGATGCCTGCTATAACAGGGGAATCGCTTATTTATTATTAAATGAAAATGAAAAAGCTGAAACGGATTTTTCTTCTGCTATCCGGCTAAAACCGCATAGCGATACTGCCTATTATTGCCGGGGATATGTGCGGGGTTTATTGCATAAACCCCAGGATGCAATATCTGATTATGATAAAGCAATATTAATAAATCCTGTATATCAAACTGCTTATGTTAATCGTGGAAATATCAAAAGTGATATTGAGGATTATGAAGGGGCATTGATGGATTATACAATGGCGCTGGATCTGAATCCTAATGATATTAGTGCATATTTTAACAGGGGATATACACTAAAGTTGCTGGGGAATAATGAACAGGCAATATCCGATTTCACAAAGGTCATCGATTCTACTCCGGATAACATGGAGGTTTATTATCTCAGGGGACAGGCAAGAATGGATTCCAAAATGTATAAAGATGCAATTGAGGATTTTTCCATTTTGGTAAAGTTAAATCATAAGGATGGTAAAGCTTATTTTTTCCGTGGAATGTCTTATCTTAAACTTAAAAATAAAAAACAGGCATGTGCTGATCTGACAAAATCAAGCGAGCTTGGATTTGTTGATGCTAATGCGGAGTTGACTAAAAATTGTAAGAGCCCTAAAAAACTAAAACATAAGAGGTAATAAAATGGAAGAAAATGAAAAAAAACTTGATGTGACTATTGGGGAATATAAAGGCAGTCCCGTAATCACCCTTCCTCTATCTGCGGATGGTAAATTCCCGTTCACATTCGGATTAGGTAAAGCAAAAGCAATACTAAAATATCTTGATGAAATTAAAAAATTTGTTG
>PLLW01000092.1 GCA_003141435.1 Ignavibacteriales bacterium | reverse complement strand
TATCAATTATTTTTTTTGCTTCTGAAACTTCAAACACAGTACCTTCAATAAAGTTAGAAAAGTACGCTTCGAAGAAAGCAAAGTTTCTAAATGAGTTTGGAGTCATATTATTTTCAGGATGCTCTTTGAATTCATGATTGTGAAGGTAATCAAATAAAATTTCGAAGATTTTAATTCTTTCTTTATCATACGGGAGACCTGCAGCACGAGAAATAGCCAAATCGGATTTCAGTATTTTGGATGGTTTTGTTATAAATAAAGCCCCAATAATTTTATTCAACATTTCAAATTGCCGGGGCATATCCAGGACAGCTGACAATTTTCTCGCTTTATCACGAATACTATTTAATCCATCTTCCCCATTGATTCTTAAAATATCATCTAATTTTTCTTCAATCTGAGGAATGCTAAGAGATTTGGAATCGGGACCAACTTTTTTAATTCTCTGAAGATTTTCCAGAAATGCTCTTTCCTTTGAAGAAACGTAAAGTTCACCAAATAATTTATTNNCGATACTTTTCTTGTATATTTATAAGTTACAAATATTTGATTTGTACCAGTCGGTTTGAACTCGAATGCTGAGCGATGACTTAAAACAGCCCCAGGATACAAGTTTCCTAAAATTACAAGAATATTCCTTTTTATAATTTCGGCAGAGGTTTCTTCGAAATTAGCCGAATAAATTCTTGGAGCGATCTTCCTAATTTTCTTTTCATGAAGCATTTTTGAGATTTTATAAGCTTCCTGAGGATTTGAGGATCCAAAGAGTATTTCATTCATTTGAATTTTTTTCTAAAATAACTAAATAATATGGGTTAATTTATAAATTTTTTCCATAATAAGCACAATATTTATAAATATTTTCCACTATAAGTAGTTTTTTATAATTTTTTCTAATATAGGCTCAAAAGGAAGGCTTTATAATTTTTTTCCAGGATACTGAGGGCACCGAGAAATATTTGCTNNCATCAATCTCGTACTCCTAAACCAGGAGCAGCATATTTTTATTTGGCTCTAGTTCTGTTCTCGTCCACCTAAGAAAGCCGGACTCTCTTATAGGTCCGGCTTTTTATTTGCTTGTTTTAAGGATTAATCAAAATTCTGATCTATGTGATCCAAATGATTACATAGAGACTGGTGATTTCGAGATCAGAAACCAATCCGCATAATAGGCGGGAATGTCAATTCTTCTGGAAGCAGAAATAACAACCTTATTCATAGTATTTTTTATGCAGGTGCAATACGAGATAACGGGCTTCATTGATTTCATAAATATTTTGAGTAACTATTGGGGAACTGTTTATATTCAGGATACCCCTCATAATTAGCTAAATTCTTATTAATATACGTGTTGTAAAAATGGTTTAATGACCATACCATGGACACATTAAAGACATATTAGATCATGTTGCGTTGAACTAATTAGTCCGACATTTTCACTATCATTCTCAACCATTATTATGGGTATTATATCTGGGAGAATATACTTTTATTTCAGATTTTTCGCATTCCTCAATTTCTTTTTCAGTCGTAATTATCCTAAAGGCAAAATGAGATAATTTTTTCAATTCGTTATTACTAAGATGATCAAGAAGTTTTGTTTTTATTGAAACTCCTTCACCTATTGCTTTACCGATATATTCAATCAAAATAAAACCATCAGCCGCCCATCCTCCGATGTAATATACGCCTTGTCTATCAGGAGCATATAACTTAACATCCTTTTCATTATACTTATAATTACCTTTGAAAACACTAATCATTAATAACTCCTTTTATTAATCAATACAATATTAACAAAATATTATTTTAATAAGTCTAATGAAAAATAAAAAGAGCCTATCGTCTAATAGTCAGGAAGTGTTAATATAGCAAGAGAAACTTGAAAGGTTAAAATCCGAAACATTTAGAGATCGAGACTTTATTATTTTTTTTCATTAAAAATAATAATGACAATAATAATTATTTTCTTTAAGTTAAATATGTTCTAAGTCAACAATTTGAGGTTTAAATATGGAAAATAATCAGAATGAATATGTCCCCATTAATTATATGCAATTATAAATGGTTTTTTTGATTTAATGATTGTGCATTCACAAAGCTATCTTAAATCAGAGAAGCGTGATTACAAGAGATATACTGAATCTTTAATCGGCACTTGTGAATTACTCGAAAAATCTATTGATAAAAACTTCGAGATTAAAATAAGAAGTTCAAATTCATCAAATGAATTTTAAGGATGTAAAATATGGAATATCATGAAGATATAATTGAGAAATTAGCAATAAATATTTTAAATAATATTGAAATATTATCAACTCATAAATTTGATTATTTAGATTTTAATGCTAGAGCTAAATATTTTGCAGAAATTAAATTTAATATTCAATTAGGACAGGAGTTATTTAGAAATAATCAAAGCATATTTTTTAATCCAACAAACCTTGATTATTTTGAAAGTAAAGATACCGAAAACATAGATGATTATGCCGATATTTGGGGTTACTCAATTGATGAAATAGCTGATGGATTGGACAAGGATCCTTCAGAAATAGATAAAGACGACATAGACAATTTTGTAGGAAGATAGAAATGGAAGAAGTATTTACAAAAAAAGAAATGATAGAATTTGAAAATAGATTAGTTAATAAGATTATTGATTTTTCAATTAAAGCTAAACAAAACGATATTGATTACCAGCGTTATGTACTTCTTTGGATAAAAAGAATCATAAAAATGCTGAATACTATAAATGGCGGGCCTGACCTTAATTCGGCATCTCAATCGAATTTTTTTAGATCTCTGAATTTCTAACCAAATTTATTATCTTTTAAGTTTTATTTAACAATAAAACTGTTGTAAAAGTATGTATACCCTTTTATGGTCAGTGATTTGTTAACAGTTGTTTTCCTTTTCAAATTCAACATCTCTTACTATAATAAATATTATCGGCAATCCTTGTTCTGCAATAGATTATGAGTTTTGCCGGGTAAATGAGGATTATTTGCTGATACACAGGGGAATACAAAGAATACGATCATCCGATTNNGGAGCAGCATATATTTAATTTGGCTCTAGTTCTGTTCTGTTCTAGTACACCTAACAAAGCCGGACCGCTACTCCATAAGTTCGGCTTTTTAATTAAAGCGAAATGAAATATTCTCAAACAACTTTTAAGTATGTCAAGTATTGTTTTATTTATAGATAAAGTTAATTTATTCGATTATATTTAACTTATATTTTATCATTTAAGGAAGGTTATTGTTTACAGCTTCGATATTTTCGGATTTAGATATAACCCGCAGGAATGTTAGCAAAAATCTTGACCCAGATCGGCGTTTAGAATTCGCGCAGTACATGACACCGAATTCAATTGCCTCTTTTATGTCTTCGCTTTTTACCTATGGTAAAAAAATAAAACTAATCGATCCAGGAGCTGGAATTGGATCGCTAACCTCTGCTTTTTTGGAATCATCTCTCAAACATAATTCTAATGTAGATGTTGAAGCATGGGAGATAGATCCATCTCTTATCCCATATCTAGAATCAACAATTAATCATTGGAAGAAAAAAAGTAATGGAACAATAAGTTATAAGATACACTCTGAAGACTTCATAGATTATGCCTCTTTTTTGTTGGGAATGGGAAGAGATAAATATTTTACCCATGCAATTCTAAACCCACCATACAAAAAAATAAATAGTCAATCTAAACATCGTCATCTTCTAAGTAGTATCGGAATAGAAACAGTAAATTTATATTCTGCTTTCGTAGCACTTTGTATTAGCTTACTTGCTGATAAAGGAGAATTGGTTGCAATTATTCCCAGGTCTTTTTGTAATGGCACTTATTACCTGCCATTCCGGAAATTGATTTTAGAATCAACCTCTATTAAGCAAATTCATCTTTTTAAAAGCCGGAACAGAGCGTTTAGCGATGACGATGTATTACAAGAAAATATCATTATCCATTTGGTCAAGGGCGCTGATTTTAATAATGTTATTATTTCTACTTCTCTTGATGCTGAATTTCATGATTACGCCGAACATAAATGTGATTATTCTTCTGTTGTTAACCAAAGCAGTGTAAATAAGTTTATTCATATTCCATCCAATGAGTCAGAAAAGTACCCCCCTGATATTTGCACTAATACTCTTTCTGAGATTGGATTAGAGGTTAGCACTGGTCAAGTCGTCGACTTTAGGGCAAAAGAATATTTAATAAAAAATATTACAAATAAATCTATACCATTGATATATCCGTTTAATTATGTTGATGGTAAATTAATTTGGCCGAAAGAGCATAAGAAACCAAATGCTCTAAAAATGTCCTCCGAGATTAAAAACCTGCTAATGCCTAAAGGAAATTATGTATTGGTAAAAAGGTTTTCTTCTAAAGAGGAAAAGAGAAGGTTAGTTGCATTTTATTTATCACCAGATAATTTAGATTCTGATTTAATCGGTTTTGAAAACCACTTAAATGTATTTCACTTATCTAAAAAAGGGATTGACGAATATTTAGCCAGGGGATTAACTGTTTTTCTTAACTCAACAATCATAGACCAACATTTCAGGGTTTTCTCCGGACATACCCAGGTTAATGCAACAGATTTGCGAACAATAAGATATCCAAGTCGTGAAAAGTTAATAAAACTTGGTAGAAAATCTCTTAACTCGCCTAATGACCAATTATCAATAGATAATTTAATAAGGAATATTTAATGACAAAAAAAGGGAACAGAATATCCCAGGCTCTACAAATACTTAAAGCACTGGGCATGCCAGCAGAACAAATTAATGATAGAACCGCTATTTGTATTTTGGCGTTATTAGATTTACCAACAAACAAAAACTGGAATCAATCATCGAACCCAGTTTTAGGTATTAGAGGGATATTGGATTTTGCAAGAACAAAAATGGATGTTAATTATGCCGAGAATACCCGTGAAAGCATAAGGAAATATAGTGTTAAACAACTAGTAGAAGCGGGTATACTGCTGTTTAATCCTGACGAACCAGGACGTGCAGTAAACAGTTCTAAAAATTGCTACCAAGTTGATAATACAGCACTTGAACTGTTTAGGCAGTACGGATCTTCAGCTTGGAGAGCAGCATTAGGAAATTATTTAACCAAGAGACCATCTTTAGCGAAATCATTTGCTATGCAGAGAGAATTGAGTCGATTAGAAGTTAAAATTAAAGATGGAAAGAAAATAAAGCTAAGTCCGGGAGAACATTCTAAACTTATAATTGCAATAATCGAAGAGTTCGCTGAACGATTTATTCCTGGCGGAGAACTTGTTTATGTCGGCGATACCGGAGCGAAATGGGGATATTTTGACGAAGCTTTGTTAAAATCATTAGGAATTATTGTAAGTTCACATGGAAAAATGCCAGACGTAGTAATATATTTCAGAGATAAAAATTGGCTTATTTTAGTTGAGGCAGTAGCATCCAGTGGACCTGTAGATGGTATTAGACATATCGAATTATCAAGCTTATTTAAAGATTGTTCTGCCGGATTAGTATTCGTTACTGCCTTTCCTAATCGTGGAGAACAGTTGCGGAAATTTGTTTCAGTTGTTGCCTGGGAAACTGAAGTCTGGTGCGCAAGTGACCCCACTCATTTAATACATTTTAATGGATCAAGGTTTTTGGGACCTCATTAAATATTGATCAAAACTTACCCCGAGCCTATTTCTTTGAGTGAAGGATAGTCAAGTTTTTTACTTTTTGCTAAATCAAAAAGGTGAAGGTTTGACCAAGATTTACGTTCTTCGGGAGTGAGGTCTTTGTATTGTTCACGTTTCTTTTGACGGGATTCTTCCAGAGATTTTTTAACTGATTCTTTTTCTTTACGTTTTTTACATATTCCTTCGATATANNTTGTTATGCCTGACTGCTTCACGTACGGCATAGTCAAAAGCTTGCTGACCATATTCAGTGATTAGTTCTGTTTTGAGCTGTGCCTCAAATAAGGAAATATTAATAGTACTACTATCACTATCCTTATCCTTAACCCTTGCCAAGGGTTGGCAACCCTTAGAAATAGTTGTAATAGTTTCCATTTTTGAGGAGTTTTGAATACGGAGATAACCTTCAGTAATAGCAAAATCAAAAATGTTATTATCCTTTAACCGGTTTAACACACCAATGATTGCAGGAATGTTAGAGTTTACTCCCTTATCCCCTTTTTCGTATTGGAAGGAAATGAAACCCGTTAGAAATAGCCTAGTATTATTGCAAATCAGAATTATTCGTTTTACAGATATAGAGTCCCCGGTTAACTTGTCATAATCTTTATTAACCTCAGTAATAAACGAGGTAAGGTTTATTTCCTTATAACCGATCTTTCGTTTGAGCTGGGGAATGTCTATCTCCCATATTCCAGAACAATCGCAAGATCGTTCCAGGAACATATAAATATTTTTATGTTCGGGAGAAAGATCGAGGAACCAGGAACTTTCCCAAAGCGAGGTATCCATAAATCGTTTTGACATATACAATCTCTACAATATTATATATTATTTATTATTATTCTCCTTTTCTTGGCGCAAGAAA
>PLLW01000086.1 GCA_003141435.1 Ignavibacteriales bacterium | reverse complement strand
AGCGAGAAAAATCCGTAAAAATCAGTGAATATCCGTAAAAATCAGTGGGGGGAATGCTTTAAGATGAGTGTTTTGATTTATTATTCAAATAAATCAATGTCTAATATTATAATATAATTCCACTTATTTGTCAAGTCATTTCGTAATTATTTAAAAAAATCTTTCGGTATCCGAAACCTAATCGATTTATTAAAATAAAAGAGATCAATAGTAATTTAGAGTTTGGCAGAGCACAAGATATTTAAGAATTTATTTCTATCAATTATCTTCAGAAACTCTCTGTAAAACAAAAGGAATATCTGATAACAGAATCTTAGGGTTCTTCTCAATAAAATAATTATTCGACCATTCACTGGTAAAAAGAATTACTGTTCTCTCTTCGGTATCCAGTGCCCAGGCTGCTCCAGCCGGGAGCACGATATCGTTTTGCTGCTCTATTGTTATTGCAGGATGTAGCCACCGTAAAACTTTCCAATTTGTCTGCTCTAATCTTGATTCTGCGCCGTATTCATCATTCAATCTGTATTGGACTACTTCAAACTGCAAAGGTCCAACGGCTCCCAGTAAAGGCACCCTTTGCATTGTATTCTTCAAATAGAAACTTTGAATTACTCCTTCTTGAAGGAGCTGATCAAGTCCATCCCGGAACTTTTTATAATTAGAAGGGTTAGGGTTATGCATAAATACAAAATATTCGGGAGCAAACTTAGGGATTTCATTAAATATGATTGAGGGATCTTCTGTAATCGTATCTCCTATTCCAAAATTTGAGTTACCTACAAACCCTACTATATCTCCTGCGTATGCTTCGTCAACAGTTTCTCTATCCTGTCCGAACATTTTCTGCGAATTAGAAAGCCTGACTTTCTTATTCGTTTCTACATGGGTTGCCTGCATGTCCCGCGTAAATTTACCGGAGCACACTCTTAGGAATGCTATCCTGTCCCTATGCTTTGGATCCATATTTGCCTGTATCTTAAATACGAATCCGGAGAATGTTTCTCTATCCGGCTCTATTAGTCCGATTGAACTGTTCCTGGGAGCAGGGGGGACTGCATATTCCAGAAAACCATCAAGTAATAATTGCACTCCAAAATTGTTCATCGCACTTCCAAAAAATACAGGTGTCAGATTGCCTTTAATAACTGCGTCAGCATTGAAATCTTCCCCGGCTATATCTAACATCTCAAGTTCTTCTACAACTATTCTATAAGATTCTTCGCTTAGTCTTTCCTTTACAAAAGGATCAGAAATATCCAATATTGATACTGGGGCAATATATGATCCTCTGGTTGTTTTTTCGAATAAATGTATCTGATTTTTCCTTCTGTCATAAACTCCCTTAAAATCTAACCCTGTTCCCAAAGGATAGTTCATGGGATATGCACCTATTCCTAACACATTCTCAAGCTCATCAATTAACGCCAGTGGATCCAGTGTTGGACGGTCAAGTTTGTTTATGAATGTAAATATCGGAATAGATCTCCTGCGGCATACTTCAAATAACTTCTTGGTTTGACTTTCTATACCTTTCGCACCATCTATTACCATCACTACAGCATCTACTGCAGTGAGCACTCTGTAGGTATCCTCTGAAAAGTCCTCATGCCCTGGTGTATCAAGAAGGTTAATTTTATACCCCATATAGTCAAATTGAAGCACTGTGGAACTTATAGAGATTCCTCTCTTCTTCTCAAGTTCCATCCAATCAGAAGTTGATGAACGTTGATTCCTCCTTGCAGTTACGGATCCGGCAAGTTGAACGGCCCCTCCATATAATAGAAATTTTTCTGTTAAAGTGGTTTTCCCGGCATCCGGGTGGGATATAATAGCAAATGTTCGTCTTCTGTTTATTTCTTTTATTAAACTCATAATACTAAATATTGATTAAAATTTGGGTGCAAAATTATAAATGATAATAAGAGGAACGGTCTCTAATAAAAGAAAAGTACTTTCAGGCGGAACAATAAATTCTTGATGTTTTGTATTTGGCTTTGTAAGATCATTTGCTTAGTAGATTTTTTAAACGATTCAAATTTAGTAATTTAATCGTGTATAAAAAAGCCATAAAGCGAATCGGTAATAATTTGACTACAGTATCAGAATCAGCTTATATATCTGCTGAAAAATTTGCACGGGCACATTATGAAAACTTCCCGGTAATCTCATTTTTAGTTAAAAAGGAGCTTAGGAAGCATACAACTGTTTTATATTGGTTTGCAAGAACGGCTGATGATATTGCCGATGATCCTGATTTTCCTGATGAAATCAAAATTATCAGATTGAACCATTTTGAAGAGAGGCTAACCTCTTTACTTAAAGGAAATTGTGAAAATGATTATGAAACTGCTCTTTATAATACCATAACTATAATGCATCTCACCCCTGAATTGTTTTATGATCTGCTTACTGCCTTCAGACAGGATTTGATAAAGAAAAGATACCAATCATTCGAAGAACTCTTGGATTATTGTAAATATTCCGCAAATCCCGTAGGAAGACTTATTCTTGAACTTAATGGAATAAGAGATAATAATGCATTTCATTATTCGGATAAAATATGTACGGCTCTTCAGCTTATAAACTTTTATCAGGATGTCAAAATTGATTATGATATGAACAGGATCTATTTCCCCATGGATGAAATGGACTTATTTTCGGTAACAGAAAATATGTTTGAGTTAAATAAAATAAATCATAATTTAGAAAAGCTTGTTATGTATAACATCGACAGGGCTGATATAATTCTGAAAGAAGGGAAAAAATTGTTGGAATTTCTGCCTGGTAGATTAAAAATTGAAATTAAATGGACTGTTCTTGGTGGAATGGAAATTTTGAACAAAATAAGAAAAAACAATTTTGATATCTTTACGAGACCTAAATTGAGTAAATTCGATTTCTTAATGTTACTTTTTAATTCAATTATATGAGCGATTTGTCCAAAGAAATAGCAAAGAAAAGCAAAAGTAGTTTCTATTATGCTTTTAATCTCCTTCCTAACGAGAAAAGAGATGCGATGAATACTGTATATGCCTTCTGCCGGGAAACTGATGATATAGTCGATGAAGGGAATGAAACTGAAGAGATCAAATATGAAAAACTCAGGAAATGGAGGATTGAACTTGAAAAAGCAGTCGTGGGGCATTCCGATTATTCTTTGATTAATAAATTAGGGAAAACTATATCACAGTTCAACATTCCACTCGATCCTTTTTTTGAATTGCTTAAAGGGATGGAGATGGACCTCAGCCATAAAAGATATTTATCATTTGACGATCTGGTAACATACTGTTATAGGGTAGCTTCAACTGTTGGATTAATGTGCATAGAAATATTTGGTTATAAACATAAATCAACTAAAGATTATGCAATAAATCTTGGTATCGCTTTGCAGCTTACTAATATTTTACGCGATATTAAGAAAGATTCTCTGAAAGGGCGTATCTATATTCCACAGCAGGACCTGATAAAATTCAGATATTCGGAATCTGATCTTCTTAGCCATACATACAACGCAAATTTTGTAAATCTTATGGTCTTTGAAACAAATAGAGCACAGGAATATTTTAATAAAGCAACAATGAATCTTAACCTTGACGATAAAGCATCCATGTTTGCAGCAAGAGCCATGCAGCATATCTATCATAAGCTTCTTGAAAAAATTATAAATGCCAACTATAATGTTTTTCAAAAGAATATAAAAGTAAATAAGATAGAAAAAGCTGGTATTGCAATAGGAGTTTGGGCTAAGTATAACTTAGTTTACTGATGAAAAAAATTGTTGTTATCGGAGGTGGTCTTGCAGGTCTTTCCGCTGCATCTTTCCTTTCAAATGCGGGTTTCAAAATAGAATTATTAGAGGCTTCTCCTAAACTTGGAGGACGGGCATATTCCTTTCTGGATAATGAAACAGGTGCTGTTATTGACAATGGGCAGCATATTCTCATGGGATGCTATAATGAAACTCTTAATTTTTTTAAGTTGATAGGAGCTGAAGAAAACCTGACTAAACAATCCCATCTCTCTCTTAATTTTGTTAAACAGAATTTTGAACTTTGTCCTCTCAAGGCATCAGGCTCCTTATATCCGTTCAATTTACTCTCAGCTGTTTTTAACTATTCCGCTATTTCATTCTATGAGAAATTACTGTTCATTAAATTCTTCACTAAGATATATTTATATACAGATAAGGATCTGAAAGAATTAACTGTTCTTGAATGGTTGCTATTAGAAAAACAAACCGCAAACTTAATTAAATCATTTTGGGAAATATTTGCAGTCTCAGCGTTGAATACAGATATAAAAAAAGCATCAGCCAAAATATTTGCCGCTGTAATAAAAAAAATATTTTTCAGGGGAAATGATGCTTCGGCAATTATATTGCCTTCATTGGGATTGACCGAAGCATATTGTGATGATGCATTGAGATTTATAAACAATAAGGAAGGCCGCTTCTCATTCTCGGAACCGGTTATTACACTGAATGTTCAGGATAGTGTTATAAAAGAAATTGTAACTACAAAAAGAGTCATCTCTGACTTTGACTGCGTGATCTCTGCAATTCCCTTGTATGCCTTAAAAAAAATAATGACTGGAAAGAACTTCTTGCCTGATCTTGAATTCGATTATTCATCTATTTTAACCGCCCACCTTTTCCTAAAGGAAAACAGATTCGTGAATACATTTTATGGGCTTATTGATTCTCCTGTTCAATGGGTTTTTAATAAAGGAACTCATCTTACTGTGGTAATCAGTAATGCTGATAATTTTATGGGTGTATCGCAGGAAGAGATTATTGAACTGATATTAGATGAACTTAATAAATATATTCTTTTGGGAAGAAGTGAAATAAGCACATATAAGATAATTAAAGAAAAAAGAGCCGCTTTTATTCCATCAAATGATATTCTGGATAAACGTCCCTCTGTATATACCCCATTTAAGAATTTCTTTCTGGCAGGGGATTGGACTGATACTGGGCTTCCGGCAACAATTGAAAGTGCGGTGAAAAGCGGAAGAATTGCTGCAGACGCTGTAAGGAGTCTTTAGTGGATTATAGATTCAATTTTAACTTTAATTTCTTCATCATAAAAATACCAAATACCCAGAATGAAAAAGCGGAAGAGATAACAGGAAACAAGAGTGGGTATTCTGAGAAGAATGTTTCTTTATCCTGAATATAGACATCCCCGGTTATTTGAGTTTTAGTGAACATTTTAGATTCTGTTAATGTCCTTCCTAGTGGATCTATTATGCAGCTGATTCCACCGTTTGCAGCTCTTATTACTGACTTCCTGTTTTCAACTGCACGTAAAACTGCCATTTCTTTATGTTGGTAGGGTCCGCTTGAATTGCCGTACCAGCTGTCATTTGTCACTACAGAGATTAAATTAGCCCCCTTGTCTATAAAACGTTCAATATAATATGGATAAATGGATTCGTAGCAGACTAGACTGTTAATCTTTAGCGTATCCTTGTTCATTAGTGGTATCCTAAATACTGTCGTGTCCTTTCCTACATTCCAGTCTGATATCCCTACGCTCCACTTTATAAAATCTCTTAAGAATGGTAACTGATCAACAAACGGAACTCTTTCCCCGAATGGAACAAGCTTCGATTTGCCATATCTTTCTATTTCTCTGCTATTAGGTGAGAATAATAGAACTGAATTGTACGTCGCATAATAATAATTGCCGGATTTGCTGTACTTAACATCTTCCGGCATTTTATCTCCTGATTTGTAATAAATTAAATCAGGCATCCCGGATATAAGCGAAACATTATTCTTGCCTATAAAACTATAAATAGAATCTAATACATAATTGTATCCGCCATCCCTGAGATAAACCGGCAAAGCAGTTTCTGGCCAGAATATTACCTTGGCACCTTTATCAACTGTCTGTCTTGAAAGATCAAAATAAATTGAAGTAAGATCGTGTATATCAATATTCGACCATTTTCCCCATGGATCAAGATTTGGTTGTATTAGTCCTACCTTTACTTGCTTGTTTGAAAACTTGAATGTAGACAGTCTGAATATGCCATAAACCATAACTAATAGGAATACCCCTATCGCCAACGCAATGTTAATCCTGAAACTTTTTGGGAATAATGATTTTGCTTGGATTGCCTGTGCTATAAAAATATTTATATATATAACAATCAGCGAAATTCCTATGGCACCGACTACATCGGCAATTTGTATAAACATATTAAATTGGGATAGACCACTTCCAAGTGTCAACCAGGGAAAACTGAGGTCGGTTATCATATAAAGATATTCGTATGTTATCCAGAAAAGAGGGAATAAGTAAATAGCTGTTCTTCTTGGAAGTAAATTTCTTGAAAAATATAGAAGAGTCGTTGGGATCATAAAAAATACAGGATTCACAAAAATAAGTAGCCCGCCTGAAATCATTAAAAAGGTGTCTGCTTCCTTCTGCCAGCTTCCTACCCAGTATAAGGTAATGAGGCTGAAAAAAAATCCCATTATATATGATGCTCTGTTTAGATCAATTAGCCTTTCCCTTTTTTCCACAACTAAAAAGTATGGGATTAATCCAACAAACATTAGTAATTGACAGGGGAATGGAAATGGTGGAAAAGATATTCCCATCATTATTCCTGAAGCTATCAACAATAATCTTTCTTTATTCCTGTTCTTATTTCCCAATATTATACTTCTTCTTTTTTTGAATAAAAAACCGGATAAGGAATATAATTACTACTGCTGATGTAATCGCAAGTACAATATTGCTGTAAGTATCAAGTAGTTTATCAACCTTTTTTATGTTTCTTCCGAAAATCATTCCAAGGTATAAAATTATTGAATTCCACCCTAAAGCACTTATAGTGGAAAGGACTATGGTCTTTTTTACTTCAAGTTCACTTAAGCCTGCAAAAAGTGAAATTACTGACCTGGTTCCGGGCATAAACCTGTTTGCTAATATTATCCCCAAACCATACTTCGCGAACCATGCCTCTACTTTTTCAATTCCTTCTGTAGGAATGTACTTCAACTTGTGAGCCTTAACTACTTTTTTATCAAGCGTTGATCCGATATAATAAATAGTCATGAACCCCGCAACGCTCCCCAAAGTAGTCAAAACAAGTGTGGGGAAAAAACTAATCACACCTTTACCTACCAGCGATCCTCCTACAACAACGACAAGGTCACTTGGTGATGGGGGAAATATATTTTCAAAATAAGAAAAGAATGTTAATNNTAAAAGTACCGAAGCAAATGCACTCACCCCTTCCTCTCTTCCTATAAATCCTAATTTCTCAGTAGTTGATGCTTTTATTGAAACCTGGTCTTCATTGCATTTCAGTATCAAGGATATCTTTTTCTTCATTGCTGGGATAAAAGGAGCTATTTTTGGCTTCTCCATAGCTATCATTGTATCCAGGTTGCCTAATGAATACCCTTTTTCTGTTATCATTTTATTTACACTTCTTAGAAGTTCTCCGCTGTCTGCATCTTTATACTTCTGGTCTGTGTCAGGGAAATGAGTTCCTATGTCTCCCAAAGAAAGAGCCCCTAACATTGCATCGCATATTGCATGAAGGAGTACATCTGCATCGGAATGACCTGATAAGCCTTTATCATTGGGAATCTCAATTCCACCAATAATTAATTTGCGGTCTTTGGCAAATGCATGAACATCAAATCCAAATCCGGTTCTGAATGGTTGTTTCAAAATCTTATCTCAAATGTTGTAAATTCATCTGTTGAATCGGACCACTCTACACGGCAATTCTTTATATGTGCGTGCGATGGACCTGTTTTAGTCAATTTAATAAGTTCTTCTATCATGCCCCTTTCTCCTTCTGCAAGTATATATACTTCACCGGTAAAAAGATTTTTTACAAATCCTTTCAATTCTAAGCTTTTAGCTTGCCTTATAATATAATACCTCAGTCCAACCCCCTGGACTAATCCATTTACAGTTATTTCGGCTCTTACGGTATTCTTTGCCACTAATTTAATCCATTACTTCGGAAATCATTAATCCACAAAAAATAAATAGGCAACCAACTAAGCCAAAATTAGATATTTTTTCGCTTAGGAGGAAAAAAGCAACAACGGATGCAAAAATCGGTTCAAATGAAAATATTATACCTGCCTTTGCAGGTGTGGTATATTTCTGGAATTTTGTCTGCAGCGTTGTCGTCAAAATTGTAGCCAGTAATGATGTGTAAATTACTGCAAAAATAACATCTTTGTTTAAAATAAATCTGCTTATCTCTATACCTGTTGCCTGGAATATTATTGCGCCTGTAACTGCCCCGACAGCTGTTACTGCAAGCTGCATAAAGACAAGTGACAAATTATCAAACTTCTTTGAAACAATATCAAGATATACAATATAAAGAGAATAAAAAACCGCACAGATAAGAGTTAGATAATCTCCGACATTAAAGTTTGTTCCAAGTTCATGAATTATATCAAGGAAATGAGTCCCTCTGCTCGACAAAAATATCAGTCCGCTCGCCACTATTATAATGCCGATGATATTTCCTTTGCTCGGAAGTTTTTTCTCAAATATAATCTGGAAGATAGGAGTAAAGATTACAAATGTACCCGTAATAAAAGCTGATTTAGTTGCTGATGTATAATTCAGTCCTAGTGTCTGTGTAGCAAATCCGCCGAAATACAAAAACCCAAGTATTATTCCCCCCTTAATGGCAGCAGCATCTAACCTCTTGAGTCTTCCAAGTACAAAAGGTAGAAATAGTATGGCCGCAATTGAAAAACGAAATGAAAGAAACATCATAGGAGATATAGAACCGAGTGCTGTCTTGATTATTGCAAATGTCCCCCCCCAGATTACCGTGGTAAATAATAGTGTAGATTCTCCGGTATATTTCTTAATCATTAATGAATCGTAAATTATTGTAAGATTTTTCTGCTGCTCTATTTAACTGTTTTCTTTGTCCCTAGAATATCCGAATGATTTAAGCATATTTTCATCTGACCTCCATTTGAGCCTTACTTTTACCCTTAGCTCAAGAAATACTGGACGATCAAGGAATTTTTCAATTTCTAAGCGTGATTTTTCTCCAAGCCTTTTGATAGCATCTCCTTTCTTTCCGATTATTATTCCTTTCTGACTTTCCCTTTCAACAACTATTTCAGCGCTAATTACATCCTTTCTGCTCTCCTGTTCCTTAAAATCTGCTATAAGGACCTCTGTGCTGTAGGGTATCTCTTCTTTATAAAGCTCGAATATCTTTTCTCTTATAATTTCTGAGACAAAAAATCTTTCGGTCTCATCGGATACGATATCTTCCGGATAAAATTTAGGATTTTCCGGCAGCCGTTCTTTGATGGAATTAATAACTTCATTCACATTTGCACCCAGTGATGCTGATATTGGGATAATTCTATTTATCCTGCTGTCTTTTTCATAATAAGAAACAATATCCTTCATTATAGCTTCATTTGATTTATCTATCTTATTCAGTATCAAAAGCTTGTGTGCCTTATTTCTTTCCATCAGCTCCTTAACAAATTCCTGGTTAAAGAACTTCTCTCCTTTAGGGTCGTTTTCCATATCGATTAGCAATAACACAATATCAGCATCCCTTACTGATAAGTTTACATATTCCATCATCCTTTCCTGAAGAATATAATGCGGTTTCAGGATTCCCGGAGTGTCTAAAAAAACTATCTGGAAATCTTCCCCCGACATTATGCCTAATATTCTCTTCCTGGTTGTCTGGGGTTTGTTTGTCGTTATGGATATCTTCTGTCCTAACATGGAATTCAAAAGTGTCGATTTACCCGCATTGGGTAATCCTATTATTGCTGCATATCCTGCTTTCATTTATTCCTTAATTTATTTTAATATTACAAGTTTTTTAACTGAAGAAAAATCACCCGCTGTTAATTTATAGAAATAGATACCGCTTGGAATACCTTTCCCGGCAATTGAAAACTCAACCTCGTAATTTCCTGCAGGTTTATATCCTTTCACAAGTACCGCGATTTCTCTTCCAAGTATATCAAATATCTTCATCTCAACATTTGCTCCATTTAGAATTGAGTACCTTATTCTTGTTGAAGGATTAAATGGATTAGGATAATTCTGTGAAAGATAAAACTTGTTCGGTAAAACTGAGTCTTTCTTAATATCTGCGCCGAATGGAATTATCTCCAGTCCCCAGTCAACTAAATTTCCTGTTTCACCAGCTCTGTTATCAACTATATATAAAATCCAGTTTCCTTTTGCGTTATTATTAGTAAAATTACTCAAATTAAGTGTATCAGGTCTGTATTCCCCGGTTATAGCACTAGTATCAATGGTTTCAAAATTTTTCATCGATAAATAGACATCCTGCTCAAATGTAATATCAGGATCCTTGGCGTTTTCAAAAGATGTGCCTAATCCTGGATTTTTAAATAAATAACCTATATTTGAGAATGGGGAACTGATTCGAACAGAAAGATCACTGAACCTGCTGTGCAAAGCATGGAAAATAATTTTAATATCACCAATGTTAATAGAATCAGTAATTGTAATTGTATCCTTAACTCCGAATATGTTATGATCGGGTATTGCTTTATTATGTGAAGATATATATCTGAACCCTGATACTATGCTTAACTGTTGATAACCTGCCGACGGAAATGTTTTCATATTGTGCCGCGATGAGTTATCTATTGCCGTAATTCTATATCCAAAATTAGTGATAGAATTAATTATTGAAGAATCGGGAATTATCTTAACATAATAAATACTGTCGCGGTAATTAATAAAGGACTTTGTAATATAACTTCCGCCATTGATATTATATTCTAAAAAAACAGAATCGATTCCAATATTATCATTTACTTCTGCAAATAGATTAAATGGGAAATCGTATTTTGTTTTTTGAACAATAGGAACATGATTAATAATCGGCGGCTTTATATCTATCCCTACATAATATGTAAATGGAACACTCGGTGCAGTTCCTGGTAAATATGTGTATTCTCCAGGTAAATCATAAATACTGAAATAATAGTTTACATTTGTTCCCAATTGATATCCTGGAATTGAAGCGCTATATTCATTGGGATTTCCTGTAGAAATCATTTTAATAGATGAATAAGAGGAATTACCTGTTCCATAAAAAAGCCTTAAGGAGTCAGTAAGGGCAATATTATCTTCAGTAACTATAATTGCCTTAACAATTCTGGAACTATTGGTTTCTATATCCTTTAACGGAGTAAATATGAATTCTGCCGTACTAAAAGGTGAAACTTTTAAACTATTTGAATAATTCCCTGAGTTCATCGTAATAAAAATTGGTATAACAATGATAGCGCTTATATCGCTGAGTTTTTTAGGTAATATGTAATTTATAACTCCGCTTGATCCTATACTTGTATCTCTTACTTCTTCAGTATTGTTTTTATAAATTATTATAAACTCAAGTGTTTGATCCACAGAAGGGGTACCATAATAGCTAAATTTTACAAGTTTGCTTGAGCTTATGCTTGAATAATAAAAATAGTTTGCGGATAATTCAGTATTGCCGCATCCCGCTGAGCTATCGGGGATGGACTTTGTTTTACAAACAGTTGGAGTGGGATAGTTATCTGCTTCTTTGTACGATCTTATAAGTGGTGAAACATTTGCTCCGCAGCCATAATTCCATGTAAAATATTCCTCATAACCTTTAATAAAGGTATATGAATATTGCGCAAGTATATTATTAAAATTATCATAGATCAGTTCCGATGAAGATACTTTCCTTCTTTCCCAGATTTGTCTGTTTATTAAAACCCCGAACTTCTGTGAGAGATAATGCATCCAAATACAATCTTCGTATCCCTCCCCTCCGTCAAATGATCTGTTGGGATATGCAATTTGAGAAGATGGTAGATAATTGTAATAATCGTTAACCTGAGTATATGCAATATCTTCCATCCATGTTGCATCCATTTCTAGGAACCATCCTGGTTCGTTCCAGTTATTGTACATTATCTGTGTAGCATGCTTAAATTCATGCGCTGCTGTTACCTTGGCTGCTCCTTTCTGATTTCCTTCAGGATCTGTGTTTGTAGGAAATCCTAGAAAATTATTGTGTAGTACTATGTGTGTAAGCTGTCCGGATATTGGTTCGGTATAACCGTAATAACCCATGTTTTCAAAGCTTACTTGATATTGACCTGCGCCTATCGGCGGGGCAAGATATCCCAATGAATCAATCTCAAAATGCCATACATAGTCGAAGTAACTTCCAGCCCATTCCACGTAATCTGGTATTCCGTCTCCATCATTATCAGCAGTAGGGACTGCATTAGCTCCTGTAACGTCATATGTTATCGCGAACTTCCCCGAAGGTGTAGTATAAACCGACGAAGTTGATGTTTTCTCAAATGGACTATTCAGGAAATGACTGATCTCTTCAATGGCTTTATTTGATAATTCTCCTTTGTGATCATGGAATTCCTTTACTATTTCAGTCCCGCTCTTTAATGGAGTTAAGTCTTGATCAGCATATTCGGAGGCTAATTTGCTTTTATCAAAGCCATAGTAGAATTTCTGAAGAAGCTGGTATTCGAAGTTTATTTTACCTGTCTTATAATCTGATTGGATTTTGCTTATTCCCTTGTTTGTTCCCGCTGGAAAGGAATTTACAGCACCAACCAGGATTATGGCTATAAGTAGAAAGTAGAATTTCATTAAATCTGCTTTTTGGTAATTAAAATTATCAATAATAATATGAAAGATAATCGTTTATGAGGCAAATTTATTAAGGATGGAACACTTATTTTAGACTAAATTATTTTCCTGCTTTTCTCAGTCTTTTACTGTAATCAAAAAAGAACCAGACAGATATAATAAAACCTAAGGAGAAGGCACTTCCTACAATTGATAAATTTTTACTGTTAAGAAGATGGGCAATAAATCCTGAAGCTGAAGTCACATATTTAATTGAATCCTTTAGTATGGTAGGCGTCACTGGATTAGAGTTCCTGATTATCTCAAAACCTACTATCCCCACAATAGCTAAACACATTACCATAAATATCGAAACCACACCAACAATAAATTTCTTTTGTTCCTGCCTTGACCTTAGGCTTCTCTGGATTTTATTCATAACTAAAGAAGTAAAATTAGATTTTACTTCTAACAGTGTAAGTTTCCTTAATGAACTATCTGTATTTTGCAGCGCAATTAGTTCAACTCTGTCTTCCCATGAGTTCTTGATTGCTTCCTCTGCTTCTCTCATTTCATCTCTGCTTAGCTCACCATCTATGTATTTATTTAACACTTCATCACTCAGCGTTCTCATGTGATCTCCTTTATGTAATCTTTTGA
>PLLW01000099.1 GCA_003141435.1 Ignavibacteriales bacterium | reverse complement strand
TCTGGTGAAATTAGATTGATCAGATTAAATTGTATGGCTACTTACGGTGTCGTTGGCAATTCTGAACAGGAAAATATTAGTTTGGGTAAAGCGGGAAGATCACGTTGGTTGGGCATAAGGCCTCATGTTAGAGGTGTTGCAATGAATCCTGTTGATCATCCTATGGGTGGTGGTGAAGGAAAAACTTCTGGTGGAGGTCATCCTGTATCACCATGGGGTCAAAAAGCTAAAGGTCTTAAAACTAGGAAACATAAAAAACAATCAAATAAGTTTATTATCAAAAGACGTAAATAGTAGAGTTAATTATGCCAAGGTCAGTTAAAAAAGGTCCATATATCGATTATAAATTGATGGACAAAATTTCTAAGATGAATGAAAATAATCAAAAGAAGATATTAAAAACATGGTCTAGGTCTTCTACTATTACACCGGATTTTGTAGGTCATACTATTGCAGTTCATAATGGAAATAAAATGATCCCTGTTTATATAACTGAAAATATGGTCGGCCATAAATTAGGAGAATTTTCTCCAACAAGGATTTTCAGAGGTCATCCAGGTACTAAAGCGGAAAAAGCATCTAAGGTAAAATAAAGTAAAGAGTTTTGAGGAAAAATGGAAGCAAAAGCAATACATAGATATATCGGTTCATCACCAAGAAAAATGCGTTTGGTTGTTGATCTTATTCGCGGAACATCAGTTGAAAAAGCACTTGAAGTTCTTCATTTTCAACCCAAGCATGCTTCTAAGGATGCTGAGAAGGTGTTAAGATCGGCAATCGCTAATTTGATGAATAAGGATGAGTCTTCAAAACACGAACCTTCAGATTTCTTTGTTAAAGAAGTTTTTGTTAATCAGGGACCTACATTAAAAAGAATTTCGCCTGCTCCTATGGGGCGCGCTTATAAAATAAGGAAAAGATCATGTCATTTAACAATAGTTGTAGCAACTAAAGCTTAGGAGGATATTTTTGGGACAGAAAACGCACCCTGTTGGTTTAAGAGTTGGAATCATTAGAGGCTGGGACTCTAATTGGTATGAAAATAAAAGCTATGCTGTTAAGTTAAAAGAAGATGAAAGACTAAGGGATTATGTCCGCAATAGACTTAAAAAAGCAGGAATCTCAAGAATTGTTATTGATAGGACTTCAAAAAATATTATCCTTACGATTTATACTTCACGTCCGGGAGTTGTAATCGGCAAAAGTGGAAAAGAAATCACTCAGCTTGAACAGGAGTTAAGACAGGTTACTGACAAAGATGTTAAGGTACAGATTTCTGAAATCAAACGTCCTGAATTAGATGCTTATTTGGTTGCTGAAAATATCGCGAACCAGATTGAAGGAAGAGTTTCTTTTAGAAGGGCTATGAAAATGGCCATTACTGCTGCAATGAGAATGGGTGCCGAAGGTATCAGAATTATGTGTGCTGGTCGTCTCGGCGGCGCAGAAATGGCACGGACCGAACAGTATAAAGACGGTAGAATCCCATTGCATACTTTACGTGCAGATATTGATTATGCAAACGGAAGGGCTGAAACTATTTATGGGTCTATTGGCATAAAGGTTTGGATTTGCCGTGGCGAGATTTTAGGAAAAAGAGTTACTGAATAAAATACCGGAGTTTATAAATCATGTTAATGCCTAAGAGAGTAAAATACAGAAAATCACAACGCGGAAGAATGACTGGTAAAGCTTATCGTGGTAGTACTATTGCATTTGGAGATTTTGGATTAAAAGCAATGGAATGCCATTGGATTACAAGCAGACAGATTGAGGCATGTCGTGTTGCTTTATCACGAAAAATGAAAAGAGACGGTAAGGTTTGGATAAGAATATTTCCTGATAAACCTGTTTCTAAAAAACCACTCGAAACTAGAATGGGTAAAGGTAAGGGAGGTCCTGAGTTCTGGGTTGCAGTTATTAAACCTGGAAGGGTTTTGTTTGAGGTTTCAGGAGTTTCTAGAGAATTAGCACATGAAGCTTTGTCTACTTGTTCCTATAAACTGCCTATTAAATGCAAAGTGGTTGCAAGACCGGATTATGAATAAACTTAGAAAGGCATTATAATATGAAAATTCATGAAATTAGAGAATTAAAATCAGAAGAACTTATAAAAAGAATTGAAGAAGAAGAAAAGAATCTTGTGGATTTGCGTTTTGCTCATCAGCTGAAACAATTGACAAATACTTCAAAATTAAAATTAACCAAGAAAGATCTTGCGAAAATGAAAACAATTTTGAAGGAAAGAGAAGCTGAAAAATCCATGCAAAAAGAAGGAGTCAAAGTTTAATGGAACGCGCATTAAGAAAAACTAGAATTGGCGTGGTTATTAGTAATAAAATGGATAAAACAGTTAGCGTTGCCATCGAACGTAAAGTTCCTCATCCTATTTATAAAAAATATTACAAGAAAACTACCAAATTAATGGCTCATGATGAAAAAAATGTTTGCCAGATTGGTGATAAAGTAAAAATAATGGAGACGCGTCCTTTAAGTTTAAGAAAAAGATGGCGCCTGGTAGAAATTGTTGAAAAAGCCAAGTAATTAAGGAGTTATTTAATAATGATTCAGGAAGAAACAAATTTAATAGTGGCTGATAATTCAGGCGCAAAAAGATGTAGATGTATCCGTGTACTTGGTGGCAGCGGAAGGCAATATGCCAGTGTTGGCGATACTATTGTAGTTGCCATTAAATCTGCCATTCCCAATGGAACGGTAAAAAAAGGTGAAGTATCTCGGGCAGTGATTGTTCGTACTAAAAAAGAAGTAAGAAGAAAAGATGGTACGTATATAAGATTCGATGAAAATGCTGCAGTTCTTATCACAAATCAAAATGAACCCAAGGGAACTCGTATCTTTGGTCCTATTGCAAGAGAACTGAGAGAAAAACAATTCATGAAAATAGTTTCTTTAGCTCCAGAAGTATTATAAGGATTTTAGGTTAATGAAAATTCATAAAAGCGATAATGTGATGGTAATCTCCGGAAATGATAAAGGGAAAACCGGAAAGGTATTAAAAGTATTTCCCAAGGTTTCAAGAGTGATAGTCGAGGGTATAAATTTAAGAAAAAGACATACTAAGCCGACCCAAAAAAATCCCCAGGGCGGAATTCTTGAGAAGGAGTCACCTATTCATGTCTCCAATGTTATGTTAATAGATTCTAAAACTAATGAACCAACTAGATTAGGCTCACAGATTATTTTAGATGAAAAGACCGGTAAAAAGAAAAGAGCCCGCGTTAGCAGGGTTAGCGGTGAAATGGTTTAATATTAATTTTAAGGTTAGATTTTAAATGGCTGAAAAGAAAACAAAGAAAGATACTGCTGAAGAAAAACCAGTAAAGGCTGCAGAAAAAGCTGTCAAGGGCATAGAAAAAGTAGCAAAGGCTCCTAAAAAAGAACCTAAAACTGCAAAATCTGCTGAAAAAGAAGTTAAAATTCAAATACCAACTCGCTTGGCCGAATTTTATAAAAAAGAAATAACTCCTTCTTTAATGAAAAAATTTAATTATAAAAGCATTATGCAAGTACCTAAACTTCACAAAATTGTTGTGAATATGGGAGTCGGCGCTGCTGTTTCAGATGCAAAATTAATTGAAGAGGCTGCTAAAGAGCTAGAAACTATTACTGGTCAGAAACCTAGTATTAGAAAAGCTAAAAAAGCTATCTCTAACTTCAAATTGAGGGAAGGATTAAATATTGGGTGCATGGTTACTCTCAGACAGGAAAGAATGTATGAATTCATGGATCGGTTCCTCAATATTGCTTTACCACGTGTAAGAGATTTTAGAGGTCTTTCTGATAAATCTTTCGATGGCCGCGGTAATTATACTATCGGTATTAAAGAACAAATCATTTTTCCTGAAATAAATGTCGATAAAATAACTAAAGTTTTAGGAATGGATATCACTTTTGTAACAACAGCTCCAAATGATAATGAAGCTTATGAGCTTCTCCAGGCTTTTGGTGTTCCATTTAGAAAAAAAGAAATTAAATCAGCTTAATAGGAGTTTTGATGGCACGACTTTGTTTAATTGCAAGAGAAGAAAAAAGACGCGTTCTTGTTGAAAAATATGCAAAATTGAGAAAAGAATTGAAGGCAAAAGGTGATTCCGAGGGTCTTCAAAAACTTCCTAAAAATTCGTCCAAAGTAAGACTTCATAATCGCTGTATGTTTACTGGAAGAGCAAGAGGATTCCACCGTAAATTCGGTATATCCCGTTTGGTATTAAGGGAAATGGCCTTGAAAGGCGAAATTCCCGGATTAAAAAAGGCTAGTTGGTAAAGGAGAAAAAAATGCCCGTAACAGATCCTATTTCAGATTTTTTGACTCGTCTTAGAAATGCTGCTAAAGCTAAAAAGCCACGAGTAGATATTCCTTCTTCTTTTATGAAGAAAAATTTAGCTGAAATTCTTAAAAAACAAAACTTTATTGAAGATTTTTCAGTGGTCGAGGATAATAAGCAGAATATTATTCGTGTTCAGTTAAAGTATAGAAATGGTTTATCAGCAATTAGTGGATTAAGAAGAATCAGTACTCCCGGTCTTAGGGTTTACAAAAATTCTTCTGATATACCTAGGGTACTCAATGGGTTGGGTATTGCTGTTGTTTCAACTTCGAAAGGACTTCTCACCGATAAAGAAGCTAGAAAAGGATCTATTGGCGGTGAAGTTGTTTGTTATATCTGGTAATTTATTGAATGGAGTTTCATAGTGTCTAGAATAGGTAAAAAACCGATAATAATTCCTAAGGAAGTTACTGTTAAGGTTCTTGGGAATAATGTTAAAGTTAAAGGTCCGAAAGGCGAATTAGAATATTCATTTAGTTCTAATATGAAAGTAGAATTAAATGATAACGAAGTAATTGTAACTAGGCCGGATGATTTAAGAGTAAATAAAGCCTTACACGGTTTGACAAGATCTCTGATTCAGAATATGATAAATGGCGTTACAGTAGCTTATTCTAAAACACTAGATATAGTTGGTGTGGGTTATAAAGCTGAGTTAAAAGGGAAAAATATATTGTTAAATATAGGTTATTCGCATCCTATTTATTTTATGCCCCCTGATGGTATAAATCTGGTTGCTCCTTCTCCTACACAGATTGTTATTTCAGGTATTGATAAACAGCTTGTTGGTATGATTGCGGCAAAAATTAGATCAATTAGAAAACCTGAACCATATAAAGGAAAAGGAATAAAGTATTCTAACGAAATTATTCAAAGAAAAGCCGGTAAAACAGCAGGCAAGTAAATTTAGTGGAGTTTAGTTAAAAATGATAAATAGAAATAATAACAGCAGATTACGTTCCAAATTAAGAACAAGGAAAAAAATATTTGGTGAACCTGAAAGACCTAGACTAACTGTTTATCGGAGCTTGGATAATGTCTATGCTCAGGTTATTGATGATAGGTCAGGTAAAACCCTAGCAGCTGCTTCTTCTCTTTCAAAAGAACTCGCTGAGGTGATTAAAAACGCAAAGGGCAAATTAGCAAAAAGTAAATTGGTCGGAAATCTTGTTGCTAAAAAAGCTCTTGAAAAAAATATTTTGTCGGTTGTTTTTGACAGAAATGGCTATAGATATCATGGTCGGATCCAGGCTTTAGCTGATGGTGCGAGAGAGGGAGGCTTAAAGTTTTAGCAATGAGTATAACTATCATTGCCGGATCGTCTAATGGCAGGACTACGCCCTTTGGAGGCGTCTGTAGAGGTTCGAGTCCTCTTCCGGCAGCAGTATTTTTCGGGTTTTCTTGAAAAAATAGTAAATATTTTCTTGTATTTTGAAATAAGTAAAAGTGTGTTGGAGATTTAATTGAAAAATGTAAAACAGAATGAAATTGAAGGACTGAAAGAAAAAGTCGTCCATATTAATAGGGTTGCTAAGGTTGTTAAAGGCGGCCGCCGTTTCAGCTTTAATGCAATCGTAGTTGTCGGGAATGGTAGTGGCACTGTCGGTGTCGGCCTGGGAAAAGCAAATGAAGTAACAGATGCTATTTCAAAAGGTATTGATGACGCAAAAAAAAACTTAGTCAAAGTTTCTATTATCAAGGGAACTGTTGCTCATGAAATAATTGGTAAATTTGGCGCAGGAAGGGTTTTATTGAAACCCGCTTCTCCTGGTACTGGTTTGATCGCTGGTGGTGGTGTTCGGGCAATCTTGGAAGCTGCAGGCGTGCAGGATATTTTAACAAAATCTTTGGGATCAAGCAATCCACACAACCAGGTTAAAGCTACTCTTAATGGTCTGTTAAATCTTACCGATGCTAAAAAAATGGCATTCAAAAGAGGAATGACTGTAAATGAATTATTTAATGCTTAAGCGAGGATAGAATGGGAAAAATTAAAGTAACTCAGATTAGAAGTATTATTGACAGACCCAAAAGACAGAAATTAACTATTGAGGCGTTGGGATTAGGAAGACCTAATTGGGTAAAAATTCATAATGACTCACCGCAAATTAGAGGGATGATCAATAAAGTAATTCATCTTGTTAAGTTTGAAGATATAAAAGAATAAGAAAAGGTTTTTATAATGGATGTATTAAGTAATCTGAAATATGCGCCTGGTTCAAGAAAAAACAGGAAAAGAATAGGACGGGGTGAAGGATCTGGGCATGGCGGCACAGCTACCAAAGGAATGAATGGTCAGATGTCACGGTCGGGTGCTAATCATAAGGCTTGGTTTGAAGGAGGACAGATGCCTCTTCAGAGAAGAATTCCTAAATTTGGTTTTACCAATATTTTTAAGGTATACTCCCAGGTTGTTAATGTTGATTTGCTCGAAAAAAATGCAAGTAAATTAAATGGTATCGTAAATCCTGTATCACTGAAGAATGCTGGATTAATTTCAAATGTTAAACAACCTGTCAAAATTTTGGGATTTGGTGAATTAAAATCCTCTTTTCAGGTTGAAGTAAATGCAATCAGCCAATCAGCAAAAGAAAAAATTGAAGCTGCTGGTGGTTCTATTAAATTGATATAAATTGAAATAAATGGCAAATTTTACAGAAACTTTCAGAAATATCTTTAAAATTCATGAGCTTCGTCAGAGAATNNGATGCGGCTTTGCTTGCGGAAAGCACCAAACACGCTACATCAGATAATCTCTTTGGATTATATGATCTATTTGTAGGAGGGGCATTCTCAAATGCTGCAATTTTTGCTCTTGGAATAATGCCCTATATATCTGCTTCAATTATTTTGCAGCTTATGGGTGCTGTTGTTCCTTACTTCCAGAAATTACAACAGGAAGGAGAGGAAGGACGGAAAAAAATTACTCAACTTACTCGGTATGGAACAGTTTTAATCGCTGGTCTCCAGGCTTGGGGGGTTACTATTAAATTATTGAATACCCAGTATCAGGGTATCCCTATTGTTCCCGCTTCAGTTCAGGGATTTATATGGACTATTTCAACTGTTCTTGTTCTGACTTCCGGAACTATCTTTATGATGTGGTTAGGTGAACAGATTACGGATAAAGGGATCGGGAACGGTATTTCATTAATTATTTTTATAGGAATTATAAATAGATTCCCCTTCGCAATATTAGATGAGGTAAGGTTACTTTCTGCTGGACAGAGAAGCATAATAGTAGAATTTATAATATTGTTCTTTATGGTTCTAATTATTGCCGGTGTAGTACTCGTTACTCAGGGAACTAGAAGAATTCCTGTTCAATATGCAAAAAGAGTGGTAGGTAGAAAAGTCTATGGTGGTGTTACCCAATATATCCCGCTTCGTGTGAATACTGCCGGAGTAATGCCTATTATTTTTGCTCAGTCAATTATGTTTATTCCGAATACTGTATTATCCTTTTTCCCGAATAATGAGTTTTTACAAAGCGTTTCTGGCTATTTTCATTATCAATCTCCTGTTTATTCTTTTATTTATGCTTTGATGATAATCTTTTTTACATATTTTTATACTGCAATAGCTTTTAATCCTAAAGATGTTGCTGATAATATGAAAAAACAGGGAGGATTTATTCCTGGTATTAGGCCAGGAAAACAGACCTCCGAATTTATTGATAATATTTTAACTAAAATTACTTTGCCGGGTTCTTTCTTTTTAGCTATAGTAGCTATTCTACCAGCTTTTGTTTCTGCTTTGGGAGTTTCAGGACAGTTTTCACAGTTTTTTGGAGGTACAAGTCTCTTGATTATTGTTGGAGTTGCGCTGGATACTTTACAGCAAATTGAATCTCATTTGTTAATGAGGCATTATGATGGTTTTATGAAATCCGGAAAGGTTAAGGGACGTAGATAAAACATTGTGATATTAATTAAAAGTAAAAATGAAATTGATTATATACGTGAGAGTTGTAAAATTGTTGCTGAAACTTTGCAATTAGTTAAAAAATATGTTAAACCTGGTGTTACAACGAAAGAATTAGATCAGATTGCAGAAGATTATATCTTGAGTAACAATGCATTGGCTGCTTTCAAAGGTTATTCTCAGGGAGGAGCGGCAGGTTTTCCGGCTGCTCTTTGTACTTCGGTTGATGATGAAATTGTTCATGGTATTCCAGGGTATAGAGTTCTTAAAAATGGTGAAATTATTTCAATAGATGTTGGTGTCAATAAGAATGGTTATTTCGGAGATGCTGCCTTAACCGTCCCAGTTGGTGATATTTCGAAAGAAAACAAGCAACTTCTGGATGTGACCGAAAAATCACTTTACTTAGGGATTGAAGCAGCAATCTGTGAGAATAAAGTACATGATATTTCAAGCGCTGTTCAGGAATATGTTGAATTAAATGGATTTTCTGTCGTTAGAGAACTTTGCGGTCACGGTGTTGGCAAATTTTTACATGAAGATCCGTCAATACCTAATTATGGTAAAAAAGGAACAGGAGCAAAGTTAAAAAATGGTATGACGATTGCTATTGAGCCGATGGTTAATGCTGGAAGTTATTTTGTTAAAACAGCTTCTGATGGATGGACTGTTTTAACTGCGGATGGTAAACCTTCTGCACATTTTGAACATACGGTTTTGATTTTAAACGATAAACCAGAAATTCTTACGGTAAATTGATGTCAAAACAAGGTCCAATTAAGGTTGATGGAATTGTAACCGAAACCTTGCCCAATGCTCATTTTAAAGTCAGGTTGGATAATGGACATGTGATTCTTGCTCATATTTCTGGTAAAATGAGAATGCATTTTATTAAAATTTTAGTAGGCGACAAAGTCTCTATTGAGCTTTCTCCCTATGATTTAACCAAAGGTAGAATTACCTACAGATATAAGTAGATTGTGGAGAGTAAATGAAAGTTAGAGCATCAGTAAAAAAAATCTGTGATAACTGTAAAATTATTAAACGTAAGGGCGTTGTTAAAGTTATTTGTAAAAACCCTAAACATAAACAACGTCAAGGTTAATTTTAATTAAGGAGAAGATAATTGGCCCGTATAGCTGGTGTAGATTTGCCTAAAAATAAAAAAGTTTTGTATGGACTTCAATATATATTCGGAGTAGGAGAAAATGTTTCTGCTTCAGTTTTGGAGAAAGCTAATGTTAATCCTGATAAAAAAGTATCAGATTTAACAGATGAAGATGTAGCTCAGATTAGGGCTATTCTTACTTCAGAGTATAAAGTAGAAGGAGCTTTAAGGTCCGAAGTTCAACAGAATATAAAGAGACTCATGGATATTGGTTCTTATAGAGGTCTTAGGCATAGAAAAGGTCTCCCTGCGCGAGGTCAAAGAACAAGAACAAATTCACGTACCCGGAAAGGTAAGCGAAAAACAGTTGCCGGCAAGAAAAAGGCACCATCTAAGAAATAAAGTTTGATAACCTGGAGGTTTAGTTTTGGCTAAAGTTGTAAAAAAAGCAAAAAAGAAAACACATGTTGATGCTAATGGAGTTGCTCATATTAAAGCAACATTCAATAATGTAATTGTATCAATAACAGATATTTATGGGAATACTATTGCCTGGTCATCTGCTGGCAAAAATGGATTTAAAGGATCTAGAAAAAATACTCCCTTTGCTGCTCAGGTTTCGGCTGAAGCTGCAGCAAAAGAAGCTTTTGAGTTAGGATTAAGAAAAATAGACGTTTTTGTAAAAGGACCTGGTTCAGGCAGAGAAGCTGCTATAAGAGCTTTGAATACCGCCGGTCTTGAGATAAGTTCAATAAAAGACGTGACTCCTATACCACATAATGGATGTAGACCACCTAAGAAAAGAAGAGTTTAATTTATTGGAGAACTAGTTAATGGCAAGATACACCGATTCAGTTTGTAAATTATGTAGAAGAGAAAAGCAAAAATTGTTTTTGAAAGGACAAAAATGTTATACCGATAAATGCCCTGTTGAACAAAGAAATTATCCTCCTGGTCAGCATGGTGTTTCTAGAAGAACAAAGGTTTCTGAATATGGAATTCAGTTAAGAGAAAAACAAAAAATTAAAAGATCATATGGACTTCTCGAAACTCAATTTAGAAATTATTTTGAAAAAGCCAATAAACTTAAAGGCATTACTGGTGATAACTTAGTTAAATTCTTGGAAAGCAGGCTTGATAACGTTGTCTATAGACTCGGTTTTGCTTCTTCAAGAAAACAAGCCAGACAATTAATTAGACATAGACATATTACGGTTAATGAAAGGTTGGTTGATATTCCTTCATTTATTCTTGATGCCGGTGATATTATCAAAATTAAAGACAAAAGCAAGAAATTGGATATGATTCATAATTCTTTGAAAAGAGTTAAAGATGATACATATTCCTGGTTGTCTATAGATAAAGCCTCTCTTTCTGGAACTTTTCTTCAGGTTCCCGAAAGAGCCGATGTTCCTCTAAATGCCAATGAGCAATTGGTAGTTGAGCTTTATTCAAAATAATAAATATTTTTTAAGATTTCTTTAGAGGATTAAAAATGAGTGTTTCATATTTAAAAATGCCGGAAGCTGTTGTACTTGATGAAGCAAGTTACACAAATACTTTAGGTAAGTTTTCACTTCAGCCACTGGAAAGAGGTTATGGTGTTACATTAGGTAATTCTATCAGGAGGGTTCTTTTATCATCCTTAACTGGCGCAGCTATTACCGCTGTAAAATTTAGCGGTGTTTTACATGAGTTTACTACAATAGAAGGTGTTGTTGAGGATGTTTCCGAAATAATTCTGAACCTTAAACAGGTTAGGATGAAATTACTTAATAAAAAACCAAATAAAATTGATATCTCCTTTAATGGAGGAGGTGAATGGACAGCCAGCGATATTCAGAAAAATAGTGCGGAAATAGAAATATTAAACCCTGACCTGCATATTGCCACACTGAATAAAAGTGCAAAGTTTGATGTTGAACTTAGGGTCGGCAAAGGTAAGGGTTATATTCCTGCTGCTGAAAATGTTTCTTCGGATTATACTATCGGTGTTATCCCGATTGATTCAATATTTACGCCAATTAAAAATGTAAAATTTGATGTTGAAAATGTTAGAATCGGTGATAAAAATGATTTTGAAAAATTGACCATTGAAATTGCTACTGATGGTTCCATTACTCCGGATGATGCACTTACGCAGGCCGCTAAAATAATGAGAGATCATATCCAGCTTTTTATCAATTTCGATATTGATCAGGAAGAAGAACAAGCTGTGAGCCAGAAAGATAGCGAAAAAGAAAGAATTAAAAGAATTCTCTTAACCAGTGTTGATGATCTAGAATTAAGTGTTAGATCACATAACTGTTTGAAGGCTGCTAATATTAAAAATTTAGCTGACCTTGTTAAAAGAGATGAATCTGAAATGCTTAGATTTAGAAACTTCGGTAGAAAATCGCTTGCTGAATTAATGGAAATTGTTGAAAACCTTGGCCTTGAATTCGGTATGGATATAGATAAATATCTTAAAGAAGAAACAGAAACCACATAATTTTGATTTAAAGGTTAATTAATGAGACATAGAGT
>PLLW01000038.1 GCA_003141435.1 Ignavibacteriales bacterium | reverse complement strand
TTATATACAATAAAGGAATATTTAGCATATTAGCAAGGTAGACTGCATTTTCAACGGCCAGAGTATTTGTGTTATAAGTATCCTCAATGTTTTCTTCGCAGAATTCCAGATCAGTATAAGCACCCAGGTGAAACAAATAATCCGGCTGAAAATCCATTACATCTTTTTTATAAGCTTCAAAATCCCTGAAGTCTAAAAAAGACAACCACTTATCATTTACATCTTTATCAGAACATTTTAAGACATAATTTTCATTAAACTGTTTATAAAATGCTTCACCAAGCATACCGCCGCAACCGGCTATATAAATTTTTTTCATTATACCTTTATTCTCTTTCATTTTTAATTAAACCGGGCCAATTTTCCCATTCTGCTCTTTCATTCATTATTATACCGGTTTTAATAATTTTTGCTGGATTTCCACCAACAATGCAATTTGAAGGAACATCTTTTGTTACTACAGATCCCGCTCCAACAATTACTTGATCGCCAATTTTAATCCCGGGCATAATAAATGCACCTATCCCGATCAGACAATTTTCCCCAATATAAGTATCAACCATTAATGGCATACCATTTACTCTTTTTACGTGATCATGGCTCAGAATAGTTACATGGGAGGCAATTAATGTATTTTTCCCAACATGAATGCCTTTATGATTAAGTCTATCTATATTAAGATTGCGTTCTAAAATAACAGTCGGATGAAAATTATATCCCTGGAAACGATAAAAATAATTTCTAAATCTTTGGATAACTGTCGCCAAAGCTTTTCGAAATTTTAATTTCGGAGTTAGATTTTCTTCCATCTTATTTATTAATAATTAAAAAAAACACCTAAATCTTTGCATTTTTAATTGCTTTTTCATAAATAGAAATCAATTTGTCATAATGTTCTGCTTCTTCAAAATTATTTAAAGCGAACTGCCTTGCAGCTAAAGACAATCTCATATATTCACTATGATTTAATTTTTCAGCTTTAGCTATAGCGTTACTAAGTTCCTCAACACTTCTTGATTCAAACAGAAAACCATTCTCATTATCTATTATTAACTCCGGGATTCCTCCAATGTTTGCACCAATTACTGGCTTCCCAAGTGCAAAGGCTTCAATGATGGTCAAGGGATTGTTTTCGTACCATTCTGAGGGAACTATAACAAACGAAGAATCTCCAATTAGTGTAAGAAGTTTGTCACCATCGCAATAACCTTGCACTTCAATACTACAATTTTGATCTCTTTTTGCATCAGAAGCTATTTTATCAAATAGTGGTCCTTCCCCGACAATTTTCAAAACCCCTTTCCTCTTGGTAAGAAGCCAGGCATTTATTAACGTTATAATTCCCTTTTCTGATGATAGCCTGCCATAAAATAAGAAATAAGAACCTTGTACTTTAGAAGTAGTAGTCTCTTTAAGAGCAGGATAAAAATTATATAATAACTCAAGTTTCTCAAAATATTTTTTATTGAGTGAGTGCTTTTTAAACCCAAATTCACTAACAGTTATGAGAACATCAAAGTACTTTTGAAATGGGAAAAAATATTTATGAATTGAAAATTCCAGAGCTGATATTATTGAATACCATAAATTATTTCTATTGCATTTATGAATGATACAGTTAACAGCAGATTTATTTATGCATCTTACACATAAATTGTTTTTACCATCAAGAAAAGTGTTATGCGGGCACAGAAGGCCCCAGTCATGTAGTGTAATTATAACAGGAATGCCATATTTTTTTAATTTTGCAAGAATTGCAGGAGTAAGTGTCCCTTTATAAAAGTGAATATGTGCTATATCAGGTTTAGTTTCTTTTAGTAATCGTCCTAATTTTTGTTTTGCCTCAAATGAATAAAGGAATCGGAAAATATTTTTGAATTTTGCCCAAAAGTTGCTGGGGAAAAAATTAATATCTTCAAGAAAATATTCTTCATAAGCAGAAGGTAAATTCCGATTATTTGTTTTCGAAAAATGAACAACTGTATGTCCCATTTTTTCCAACAAAAGACCAGTGTTGAGATAGACTACATCCGCACCGCCCCTGCGATAATGGCAATTATTTATTTGAAGAATTTTCATTTTTAATTATAAAATTAATGATATTTATTATACCATCAACAAAGACTAAGGGTGCTCCAAGTTTTTCTATTTGATAATACAATTTTTCACCAAACTCCCTTTGCTTGTCTTTATTTGATAATAAAAAATCGATCTGTTTTGCAAAGCTTTCGTAATTCCCCATCCCAACGAACAACCCATTAATACCTGGCTGAATATATTCCCTCATTGTTATATTATTTGTTGTTACAACAGGTTTTGACATCAGTCCTGCTGTAAAAAGCACTATCAAACCTGCGGGGGCTTCTGTATCCAATGGGAGAGCTAAAACAGAGCTCTCTTCCATTAAACGTTGAAATTCTAAAAATGGTGTATTATGATAATATTTAATATTAGATGGGACATTATCTCCAAAGGTATTTTTTGAGGGGCCTATAACGACGAATTTCACATTTGGTAACAATCTTGCCGTTTGAATTATAGTATTCCAATCTCGCCCATTTGTCCCTCCGCAAAATACGGTGTTGTTCCCCTCCCTGAAAGGCTTTTTATATTTCTCAAGCTTACCATAACAATCATGCAAAACAAAAAAATCTTTGTTAGGCAAGTTAAAAACCTTCCTATAAATTAAAGAAAGCTCTTCTGAATTCACAGTGGGGTAAACTGTTGATCTTTTAAGCATAACGCGAAATAACAAGCGCTTCAATGTCGTTATAATATCTTTCCGATCATTATACATTATATTTAGTGGAACTATATACCTTTTCTTGCATAATAGTTTAGACAATAAAAAAACATACAAGCCAACAACATCAAGAAAACAGACCATTATATCGTCTTTTTGACTCTGAAAAAGAGCTTTGAATGATAATTTTAAATAACGACTGTGTAAAGCAAGAATTCTAATTATTCGAGATGCTGATAACATTCGAGAAGGATTTTTAATACCCATAAAGTTGATCAAAAATTCTCTTTGGGCAAAACCTTGAATTAACCATTCGTTAATCTCGCTGTCTTTTAAAAAGATAACTTTCTTATCCATTATTGAAAGCCTCTATGCCCGTAACCAAATTTGTATCCTTGTCCATTAAGAAAATTCTCTATCCAATTTGCGGTTTGTATTTTTCCCATATTATTATCTGAGTCTTTTAAATTTCAAATATATCTCAATGTGTCTATTTATCATTTTTTCAATGGAAAATTCAGTTTTAACACGAGCTTTCCCTTTTTGTCCCATTAAATTTCTTTTTCCATTATCACGAAGGAGAAGGAGTATCTTTTCCGCCATTATTTTTTCATTTTTCTGTGGAACTAAGAACCCGGTTTCATTATTGATTACTAATTCGGCAGTCCCGCCCCCCTCTGTCGCAACAACAGGTTTTTCAAGAGCCATGTATTCTAAGATTGAGTTTGATATCCCCTCGGTATAGGTTGCTAATACGCCTATATCAAACATATTAATTATAGATTCAATATCTGTTTGTTTTCCTAATAATATGAAGTTGGTAGAGTAAACCGGAGATACTATTTTTTGATATTGAGAATAATCTCCATCTCCCATGCATAAAAAGGTTGTGTCCGGAAATTCATTTAATACAATCATTCCAGCATTTATGTAAGTATTATAATCTTTCAAAGGAGAATATGAGGCAATCATTCCAATAACATTTTTTGTTATAATCCCAAATTGTTTTTTAACCTGTTCTGTCGATTTAATATTATTAATTCTTGAAAAATTGAACCCATTATAAACAACCGAACATTTATTAGCTGGAACTTTATATGCTTTAATTCCTGCATAGCTGTTTGCAATAATATGATCGGAAAACTTAAATGCAATGTTGGGGGATAGCATTCCTTTCGGTATGTTTTCAGGAGCATCTGTTATTTGACTATTGATCATTGGAATATTACATAGCAATTTAGCCGGAATTGCATAAATGGCTGGCATATTTCCCCATACATGAATAATATCCGGAGAGAATTTCGAGCAAATTTTATAAAATTTAAAGAAAATACTTATGTCTTTCCTAAAGTATTTTCTTTTTAGGATTATTATATCAACATTAGATGGTAATTGTTTTTTATAATTATGATAAATTACATCATCTATAATAATTATTTTACACACAAAATCTGGCATTGTTGAAATTATCTTTATTAATTCTACCAATCGTCTTTCTTTACCTCCAGAACGAAGGGTTTCAATAAAAAATAGTAATTTCATATTCTACAACTTTATCGTATAATGGTACTAACAGGTTTGTACCTGACAATTTTTGTTTGATTACGAACTCTATTGCCAAATTTATAATATGATCTTGACACGAAAGGAGAAATCATATACGCAAATAGAACCCACACAATTTTTGCTCCAAGAATCTGTCCAGAAAGTATCATTCCCAAAACAGGAAAAATCAGAATTAGCGGTAAGAATTCTTTATCTTCTTGAAATGATCTTTTTATACATATAATAATTCGTACAAAGAATATTAAAAAAAGGATTAAGCCTATAATTCCTGTATAACAAAGTATTTCGAGAATTACACTGTGTGGACTGGATGGATATCCTAATAGCAGTGTAATGCTACGTAAACACCCCGTTTCTCCTTGTCCCCATAAAAAATTTTGTGGAATTATTTTTAAAATTGACGACCATACTACATCTCTCGATGACAAATCGCCTTTAGTTATAAAATCTCCTAACCGTTCAGTTAAAAGACTCTTATTCAAATAGACATACAAGACAGGAAAGAGAGTAATTGTTAATAATAGAATTATAAATATTTTTTTAGGAGCAAAAAATTGTTTGTGTAAAAGATAAAAAATTATAACTCCGAAAAACAAACTGATGAAAGCGACCCTGGAAGCTGTTCCGATTAAAAACATGAACATAAATGGGATTACCGCGTAAAATAAAAACCTGAATTTCCCAAATTTCAATCTATTCTCCTGAATAATTGAAATTAATATTAATATCGAAATGCACAATTTTAAACCTACTTCATTTTGATTATTTCCAAATATTGTAACTCTGTTTTGTAATCCAAAACCTGTTTGTATTCCTAACAAATACATTATTGTTAAGACTATTGAGCCAAATGCAAATACATATAAGCATTTTAAAAGGAGCTGAGGTTCTATTTTGGCATGGTTTAAAACAGTTAATAATATCAACATATCCAGGAACATAGGAACATTGAAGAATATTGGATACACTGAAGACTTATTCATAAAGTTCATAAATGTGAGTAGAATAAATAACGCGAAAACCGGATATACATATTTCCCAATATTTTTAACTGAATAGAATGATTCAAAATTAAACAATGTTGAAAATAGATAAAGTACCACAGTAACTTTTGTTATTAAAAAATTAGTTCCCGTATTAAATGGATCCAGCATGTCAAAATTAATTGAGAAGAAATAAAGATAAAGCAAATATTTTTGAAGTTGTTTCAAGTATTTTAATAAATTATTTACGTTAGGGTTTACTCTATTTCACCAGGTCATTATAAATAATATCTCCACTCCCAGATGCTCTAAAATCATTTCTTCTCACCTTTCGATTTGACAATTATTATTTTGTAATATTCTCATATATTTAAAACATATTGTATTGATTTCTCAAAACTATCCACCATTTTTTCAATGCTAATCTCTTCTGCTTTTGTAAATGCCCCTGTGCACAAAGACTTATAATGCATTTCATCATATAGAACTAAACTTATTTTTGATGCTAAATCATCAATATTATTAATATCTGCAACATAACCATTAAAACCATTTTTAATATAATCATAAACCGAAATTGTATTTGGGGAGTAAGCTTCTTCAGTTGCAATAATAGGTTTGCCACATGCTAATGCATGATTAATGGATAAACCTCCCTGTCCCGGTAAAACCACTACATCCGCAAATAAAATATATTTAACCAAATCATCGACTTTTCTCCCGAAAAAAACAGTATTATCTAATTCATCATTTGTACATATAGATTTTATATAATTTATATCCGGTCCATCACCAATAACCCAACATTTTATACAATAATTTTGCTGTTTATTAATAATACCACAAGCCTTAATTAGATTTTCAACCCTTTTCCGTTTTTCCAGAGCCCCGATAAATAATGCTACTTTATAATCCTTTGATTTGGTCAATGAATCATCATTATTATCATTGGAATATTTTATTAAATCTTTCTTTATTCCGGTAGTATCAATTGAATTTAGTGCAAGAAATATTTTCTCATGATAAACTTTATAGTTGTTACTTAAATATACATTTGCGTAAGTATTATATGTTAAAAATGCATCAGTATTTTTAATAAATAATTTTACGAGAGGGTCAATTACTTTCCTCAATATTTTACGGCTACTTTTATTAACACCACCTGCTTCATGCCAGATTATCTTTTTTCTGAATAATTTCACATATAGAAAAATAAAGATTACGTTTAATATATTTGTAACTGGTTCAGTAATAATCACATCATAATTCCCTTTTATTAAAGAAATGATGAGTCCCGGATGGAAAACTACCAGTCGTTTTGTACCATTAATTTTAAAAGGAACTTTAATCGTATATAATTTCTGGTTATTAAATCCCTTAATTTCATTGGCATTAACTTCTGTCCCAATATTAAAACCATCCCCATAAAAAACAGTAAGCTGAATATTTTGTTTTTTTGCTAATTCTTTAAAGAAAGGCACCCTATATTGGGGTATAATTCTCTGAGATATTGCAACTTTAATAATTTTCATAAATATCACTAAATAATTTTGAATATTGATTCACCATTTTCTCCATGGAGAAATTTGAAATACCATATTCAAATCCAGTATTAATTATTTCATTTCCTTTATGGTTAAGTAAAAGATTTATAGCCAATTCCATTTTATCCAAAAGGTCATCGTCTGTTCCATCATAAACAATCCCGTTATATAAATGTGTTACAAAATTATCAGAATTTGCTCCCTTTGAAATAATGCATAATTTTTTATTCATGAGAGCTTCAAATAAAACATTTGGGCATCCTTCAAATAATGAAGGTATAACTAAAACATGAACACTATTAAAAAATTCTAACGTATTGCCTGCTTCAAAAAGGAATATTCTTTTGTTTCCGTCTGCAATTTTGCAAATATCCATTGTTTGATTACCTTCAGTGCCTTTTAAATATAATAATATTTTCTCCCTTTCAGATAGCTTATTAAATACTCTACATAATTGCATAAAATTCTTTTCATTACTTTGACGACCTAACCCACCAAATAAGATATCTCCATTTGTATTTGAATGATCATTATTCATTGTTTTTTCGAAGCCATTGTATATTAGTTTTACTCTACTATGGTGTTCCCATTTCAATTTGTTTAAAAAAACGAGTAATGACTTATTAGAATTAAATACAATATAGGATTTACGAATCATCCATTTATAAAAAATCAATTGATATTTATTAGAATATGATAAGGATGTTCGATTATTTAAAACTAATTTATTATTGTATCTTTTCGGAGCTACTATGTAAACGAATAAATTATTCATAAATAAACTTGTAAAGACAATATCATATGAATTGTGTTTTAAAATTGATCTCAAATATAACAGTGCTTCTAATATTTTAATAAATATATTTTTATTTTTTAGTTCGTTTTTAGTAATTATGATATCTTCTATTGATAATATTTCATAATAAAACATTTTATTATTAAAGGCATAAAGGAACAGATGAATTTCAAAACATGTTTTGTCAATATTTTTAATTAATTCAACAAATTGTTTCTCAGCACCACCCTGTCCAAGGTTACTAATAATAAAAGCAATTTTAATTTTATTCATTCCGCACTTTTTTGATAAACTTTGGTGGAGGTTTACTCTATTTCAGCAGTTCAACCATCCATGACTGTGGATTAAATTGTCCTAAATGTAATTGAAGATTTTTATCCCAATATCCTGGACATTCATCATATACAAACATTACAAAACCAAAACTCACTTCTAAGATTAAGGGCTCTTCTTTTTCATTAAAGACAATATCATACGTTAAACAATTTGCCTGGATTTTATTCGTTGTTTCAAAAGCAATTTTTATTGCACTTATGGGGATCTCATCCATATTATAAATAATATCTCCACTCCCAGATGCTCTAAAATCATTTTTCCGCACCTTTCGTTTGATTGCAAAGGCTTTGTCACCAATGACGACTACTCTAATGTCAAAACCTTGAGAAAATATAAATTCTTGAAAATAAACATATCCTTTTTCCTTTTTGAGCATCTTCGTATTATCTGATAGTATTACTAGCCTTATTAATGCTTTAAGAACATTTAGTAAAATATCCTTCCCAGCCCCGTAACGTCTAATTAGTTCTTTTAAATATCCACTACGGTTAAAAAGAAAAAATCCTTTTCCAAAAGCTATCTTAATTTTATTAATAGCGACTTTTTTAGAATGTATGATACTCACATTTAAGGATCCAGCTCCACAACGTAACTTAAATATTTGGGGGAAATTTGCCTTTTCGACCCACTTTAATGCATCTTGTTTAGTATAAAAGATATAAGTAGGTACATGTGGAATATTGAATGCTTCAAATAAATATTTTTGAGCTATTTTATCATCAAAATGCCAATTAGTTTTAAAATCAGGGAAAACTTTTTTCCCTGCATTTTCAAGACTATATAAGAGTTGTTTTGCAAATATTAAATCCTTATAATTCAGATGATTGTGATGCCACATAAATGCATCACAATCTTCTAATTGCTGAATAATGTCATTTTGATAACAATCGACTATCTTAAAGTCAATTTTATTTAGTTCACAATATTTGATCCATCGATCACTGAACGAACCGGGGTTATGATGTATTCCTATTTTCATAAAATTATAAATATCCTTCCCATCCGGGCGGAGGCAGAGTATCAATAGATATTTTTTTCAATTCTTCTAATGATATCTTCTTCCCATTTAAATTAATTGAAACATTATTTTTATCGATTTTATTTTTAGCAAAATTAAGTAACGGTATTTTCTTAATATCGAAGTTCATGAGAGTTGCCATACAAATATCATTCAATTCACTACTATTAGTAAAGGAAATTATTCCAAGAGGAAGTGGAATAGGATTGAGCGGTCCATTGCCCTGACCTCCAATTACTCCATCACAAAGCGAATAAAGCACACGCTGGGGTTGACTTGAAATGGTCCCATCTACTTTTCCATAAATTAAAATTAAATTTAAGTCCATAACCATTCTCCATATAGTATCGTTCCCATACCATCCAGCAGACATGTGATGCACTTTTTGGGGTCTTGATAATTTCCAAATTAAAAGAGCTAATCTGAACCAAACCCAGTATATTTTGTCTCCCTGTCTTTTGTTCGCATTATCCATAAAATATTCTGCCAGACGTCTAAGAATATTTTTACCAGGATAACAATCCCCGCCAAATCCCGTTCCACCGACACGATGATGCGGTAAGTAGTCTTTATCTCCATTAATTCCGACAATATTTTTTAACGCGCAAGTGATACCAGACTTCTGATGCGTTTTAACTTTAGGAAGTGAGATTATGATATCGGCATTAAACAGTTCTTTTGTTATACAGTATTTATGCATTCCCAATGAATGAGACTCTGCAAGTCTATTGGGATCATAACTCGTTACTCTAAATTTCATTTTATTAGTGCTAATAGGTTCCAGTAAGCTATTCTTTCCTAAATCAAAAATTCTATAATCCTCAATTGGATTTCTTTCTAAATTCGGATTGTTTTTGGAGGGGTCAAAAGTTACTCTTCTAAAGTCCTTTATTTCAATGGGAATAGAATAATCAACGCTTAGTTTGATTATAGTTTTATAAAATTCTTTAGATATTACTTTTTCCCAGTTACATCCCTGGATAGGGGCATCGCCTATCATTACTGCGGCTGGTTTTTTTTCCAGGATTAATTCTAATATAGCTATAAGGAAATTATCATTTGTACGTAAACATATTTCATCATCATTGTTTGATGAATGTTTTACCCAATTTGGTTTAAGTAATACTTTCTTTCCGATCAAATTATTATTATTCAGAAGATCATCATTTATTATGTTTCTGATATAACTCTTCAATAATTCATTATTTCCATAGACATTTGAAAGAAATTCGATATTCCGATCTTTCTCATCCTTATAAGTTGATATTATATTTACAAAATCATTCATTATAACTACTTAATAATTTTATTTTTTTATTCACAAAAATAACTAACTGAATTATTCCACATTGCGAATATGTTAATCGGGACGAGAGAAATATTTAAAATGAGGTAATATGTTAAATGTTTTTGTTAATAATAGTTCCTTCTATAATAGATTTATCAAATCTATAATGTAAATATATCATTAATGTACCTACAATCATTGGCATAATAAAAAATTGTATTTTCTTACAAGGTAAATAACTTCTTTAAATTTCTTTTTTAACAATAATTCGAATATTACACTTTTCGCCAATTTTAAGAAATATTTTCTTTCATAATATGGTAATGGGTCTAAATTATATTGGAGATAATAGTTCTCTAATGGAGGCGTCGTATAACATGCCCTGTGGTGAGCATCTATAATATAATAGCTTAAGGGAATGGGTTCGAAAGCTAATTTATAATTTCTAGCTAATCGAACCCACATTTCTAAATCCTCTCCTCTTGATAATTTTGAATTAAAATATCCTATTTGTTCAAAACATTCTTTTTTAATAATAACATTTGAAGAACAAACAACAGGTGCTTTTATCTGTGCTTCAAAATAATTATCAATATAACCTCTCTGATCATGAATCTGATTTGATATTTTGATATCACTTCCATTTTTACTAAAAAACTGACATGCATAAAAAGAAGCGTCCGGATAATCCTCAATTAATTTTTTCATTACATATAAATAATTAAAATCCCACATGTCATCGGCATCAAGGAATGAAATATATTCGCTTTTGGCAGTTTTTATCCCAACATTTCTTGCGCTTGATACTCCTTCATTGGTTTTGTTAATTAATGTTATCCGCGGATCAGTGATAGACTGAACGACCTTAAGACTATTATCTTTTGAACCATCATTTACTATTATCAATTCAAAATTTTGATAAGATTGACTTAATACAGATTCGATTGTATTACGAATACTGTCTTCTTTGTTATAAAGAGGAATAATTATGCTAAATTGCAAAGTGTTTTTTGATCTTTTAGATAGATCAATTTTTAATTTTTAGAAGGAAAAGACTTTTAGAAAGTATTCTTTTTAATGGTACTCCAAACAATATGCGCTCGTAGGAATTTATTCCCTTCCACCATATTAATGGGAAGTATAGAAATGTGAAAACTACAATTTTGATACTTAGAGAAAGAATAGTATCCCGTAAATGAATATAGTTCATTGCCAGACCAACAGCAGTAACAGCGAATACCGGAATTGACATCTCAAAAATTTCTTTCCAAAAACGGGGTATATCAATATGAATCCGTTTATAATAGTAAATGTTAAGTGCGATAATATCACCCGTAATTAAAGCGCAAGATGTTCCAATGGCACATCCTATCCCTCCATACAACTTTGCTAAAGGAATACTAATAGCCAAACTGCAAGCAGCAATCACAATATATAGAACTGCTCTGAACATTTGTTGATTACGGGCTTGCAAAATTGTTATTCCCAAATTTTGAATTAAGGGAAAAGTAAAGGGTATCATTAATAATAGTGAAATGGAATAAGCATCTACATAATTAGCACCTGCCCATAGCACAATAAATGACTTTCCAAATAAGATAAAACCGCTGCAGATAAAAGCCATAATAACATACTGAATCCTTCCTGTCCGGATAAACAGATCGGATATTTCTTTTTCGGATTTATTCTGGGCAACCATTGCTGTTACCTTAGGTAAAAAAACACCCGATATGGCCAGCGAGAAACTCATGTAGTACATTTGTAATTGAATTGCGATTGCATAAACCGCAACAACAGTAGTGCCGGCAACAATGCCAAGCACAAACTGCCCGGTATTCCAATAGATCTTGTCGACAATAATCACAAGAAAGACAAAGAAAGAGTATCCGGCAATTTCCTTTAGTAAACCCCATTCAAAATTTTTAAAATATATTTTAATTTTTAGTTTAGCAAAACAAAACCAAAAATTGGCAAGTAGACTGATAATATTAAGTAAAGTCATTATTACTACTACCCCAATGGCTTTATAACCCATAAATAGTACAGGGATCATTATACAGGGGTTTAGTATAGTACGCACGATATTTACCATTTTCTGAAAAACAAAGTTCTCATAGGCGATAATAATAGATCCGAATATACTAAGGGGGAAGGTGATAGCGAGATTAAAAATGAGAAGCAGCATCATAATCCGGGCTTTATCTAACTCAACTACATTCATAGTAGCGCCGAAAAGTTTATCGACATTAAAATAAAGAGCTAATCCCGCAATAAATGCCAGCAATCCAATTCCGCTATAGAGCATGAGAAACATGCCAAATAAGGAATATTGTTCTTCTTTTTTCCCTTGTGCGCGGAGACGGGCTGTATAACGAATGATAGCGTTTCCGAATCCAAAATCCATTATTGTAAGATAACCCACCACGGCGGCAACTAACGAGTAAAGCCCAAATTCGGATTGTCCCAACATCCGCAACAAGAATGGAGTGTAAAGCAAACCGATAACGTTATTTAGTCCTAATGTTATGTATGAGAGCAGCGCCCCTGCCTTAAGTTGATTTATTGCCAATTTACATTTTCCATAAGTATCAAGAATTCTTTATTTATATTAGTTGGGATGGATAGGTAAATATATTAATGGTTTTTCAATCGTAATAATAAATATTTGAACAAATTTAGATTATAAATTAAAGGTTGTATATAGCTTCGCTTGGTGAGTCACATTTTAGATAAATATTATTTATTCAATAATATTTGATGACTCACAATTTAGTTTTTAAAAATGATCTTCCGATTCTATTATATTTTATTACAGATCCATTAATAAGGATACATAATCATTTTCATCTTAATTTCGCAAGAGGGTGAAGGTAAGTATTGTTTGTTTGTAAATACATCTCTCCAAATCCCTTGTATAAATCTTGCTAATAATTATAATAATATCTAAAGGTCACTAAAAAACTATAAATTTCACCAATGGTATTATATAATAAACAAGGGAATAAATCAGGTAAAAAATCAGTATCAAAACCTTATTTATTTATAAATTAAAAATGAAACTTAATAAAGAATGGGTTACAATACCAATAAATAAAAGAGGTTTTTACCACTTTAGTTGATCCCTAAAGTTTTAGGATATAATTTGTTATTATTACGTGCAAATATTTGAAATTTATTGTACTACAATTTGACTAATTTATTTAGAAAGCTACAGCCGGAATTCTTTAAAGGCATACTAAAGTCGGGTATGAGCTATTTTTATATAAGCCTGGCCGACCGGATTGTAGCATTCTTTTCCTTCATTTTACTTGCCAGAATATTTGACTCCCAGTTATATGGTAAAATATCAACTGTATTCGCAGTCAGCACAATACTTGTAAGCATTCTGGATTTTGGACTTCCCATTTATACTCAGAGAGAATCTTCAAAAACCGAAAACCTTTCTGATATTCTGGCTAATGTGTTTTCAGTAAAAATCCCTTTTTTAATTCTCTATATATTTATTCTCCCGTTAGTATCCTGGGTCTTTCTTAAGGATATCTCCTGGGGCATGGTAATTATAATAGGTGCGATAATATTATTACAGAGTATATCTAATCTTTTATCTTACGCATACTTTGGAAAGGATAACAGCAAATTAGTATTGAGAGTAAATATTGTTTCAAAAATATTTTTCTTAATTGTAATTACTACATCTTATTTCTTTTTACGGAACATATATTTCTTCTTGTCAGGCTATGTTATTGCTTATGTATATACCTTGCTGGTATTCACAATAAATCTAAAACATTATAAAGTTGAAATAAGTAAGCTTATATTAAATTTTAAAAAGTTAAAATTCACCTTAGCTATTATTATTCCAATTGGCATATCGAGTGCATTTAATTTAATTTATGATAAAATTGACATAGTTATTCTATCTGCATATTTGGATTATAATAAAGTTGCCCAATATAGCGTTGCTTATACAATTTACCGGTTATCAGGAATAGTTTTTGGTATAATATTGTATCCTGCCCTTAATCAATTCAGCCGGCTTGCAGAAAACTTTGCCGAAAACCTTAAAATATTATTAAAATACCTAGTTACAATTATATTTGTATCAGCAATAATAATTTTAATATACATTTTTATCATATCCCCCTTAATACCATTTGTTTTCGGCATTCATTATCTTGAGGCTTCCAAAATAATAATTCCTCTTAGTTTTGCAGTAATTCTATGGGCGATGAACTCAATAACAGGTGTTTACCTTAATGGCTTAGGTCAGTTTAAATATGTGATGGCAGCAACATTATCTGGAATGATTTTTAATATTACAATTAATATTATACTTATTCCTATAATCGGAGTAATGGGGGCAGTGTATTCTACCTTAGGAACCGAGTTTATTATTTTTCTTATAGAAATATGTTTTGTATATATATATATCAAAAATAATTATAGAAGATAAATGGGTACGTCTAACTGGCAAAATATATCTTATTGCGTTGAATTAATTAGAAAAATTAACCCTCAGAGGATTCTTGATGTCGGTATCGGTTTTGGGAGATGGGGAATATTGTCAAGGGAATTTTTAGAAGTCTGGAATCAGAAAATATATAGTAAAGATTGGAATCTGCAGATAGACGGAATTGAAATATTTGAGCCAAATGTTGAAGAATATCATAAATATTTTTATTCAAATATTTTTAAAGCAGATGCAACATCATTTGTCAAAAACATAAAAGACAATTATGATTTAATAATTATAGGAGATATGCTGGAACATCTTGAGAAAGAAAAGGGATTAGAATTTCTGCGTGATTGTTTATACAAAACAAAATACCTATTGTTAAATATTCCAATAGGCGAAAAATGGGAACAAGACGAAATATATGGAAATAAATATGAGCGTCATCTTAGTGCTTGGAAATTAAGAGATTTTAAACCATTCAATATTATTACAAAAAAAAACTTTAGGGATTATTTATATCGCAGATTTGCAGTATTGATATTATCAAATACAGAAAATGATCTTCCCCCAGACTCTAAATTATATACATCTCTTAGGTTCCATTTATTAAGGTTTATGAAGAAATAATAAAATATGGCTTCAAAAAAAATAATACTAATGGGATGCCATCAATCAGGAGAAATTTTAACGGGTCCCGGGAAAGTTGCAAAAAGATTATTTGCACAACTTGTTAAACATAAAATGGATGTAAAATTCATCGAATATTTTTTTGACGGAAGGAAATATAATTATTTTGATAAATTTTTTGGTAAAAAGGTTTGTCTCTCTGAACAGGGCGGAACAATTTACAGGTTAGGACTCTTTAGAATAATTCCTTTCTTGCTGAAAACTAAGCCTGATATAATACACATATTAACGTTTGAGCGGTTTACGATCTTAAGCTACCTGCTTAAGCCTATCCTGGGTTTTAAAATTATTTACACTTTTCATGGAGTTGTCATTCATGAGCATAAAAATTTTAATAATAATATTGGACTTATGCTCTATTACAAGGATATGATCAGTGAATTTATTTTTATCCATTTCTCAGATATCCTTTGTATGCTTTCAGAGGAAACAATTATGATTGCCAAGAAATATTATAAGCTTAATGATAAAAAAATTAGAATCGTATCAAACGGAATTGATGAGATATTTGCGAATCCATTGAGGAAAAAGTTATATTCGGATAACGATGAATTAAAATTAGTTTTTATAGGGGGCACAAACCGGCCGGAAAAAGGACTGGAACTTTTTATAGATAATATTTTAAATCTAAATATTAAACTGAAAATATTTGTGATAAGCAAAGAAAATAATTTTAATATGGATATACTTCCCCCTAATATCAAAATGATCAAACAGAATCTCTTAAGTACGGAAGACCTGGCATTATTTTATAATGATAAGGATATATTTTTATCAGCAAGTATTTATGAACCATTTTCATTAGCTGTCGTTGAAGCAATGGCGGCCGGGCTAATTCCTATAGTTTCTGCTAATACAGGTATGTCAAGGTATATAAGACAAGGTATTAACGGATTTACTTTCCAATGCGGCGAAAAAGAAGAATTGAATAAAATTCTGACGCAAATTTCAGGAGATGATAAATTACAGGAAAGATTATCACGGGAAGCCGCAAAAATTTATGAGAAATTATCCTGGGAAAAAGTCTCAGAAATGTATCAAGAAATTTATAATTTATCTTAAGTATGAATAAACCTGAAATTTCCGTTGTAATGCCCGTATATAATGCAGAAAAATTCCTGGAATCAGCTATTAAAAGTATACTAAATCAAACATTCACTGATTTCGAATTTATTATAATTGATGACGGTTCAAAAGATAAATCTTCTGAGATTATTAAAAGTTTTAATGACGCAAGGATTAAATTTTTCGAAAGGGAGAAGCAGGGAATTGTTGAGCAGCTGAATTTTGGAATTGAGAAATCTTCTGCTGAACTAATTGCAAGAATGGATTCTGATGATTTATGCGATTCAACGCGTCTTGAAATACAATATAATTATTTAAAAGCAAATAAGGATATTAGTCTTGTTGGCAGCAACTTTAATATGATTGATGAAAATGGGAAAGTTATAATGCAAAAGAATCTTCCTGAGTATCATAATGAAATAGAATTTATGATGCCTATAATATCTTCTTTGCAGCACGGTTCTATATTGGTTCAAAAAAAGGTGCTAGTTGAAACAGGCGGATATAAAACAGGAAGTTTATTTGCTGAAGACCACGAATTGTTTTTGAGAATGTTATTAGCGGGTATTAAAATGTATAATATTCAAATCCCACTCTGTAGCTACAGAATATGGGCAGGGGCTAGTACAAGCAACAGTAAACATAAGATCCAAGATGTCAGTGTTTACAAGAATGGGATATATTATCTTAATAATATATATAAGGAAAATTTAGAAAGAAATTTTAATTATCAATACCGGATAGGTTTGCTTGAGTATCACAGGGGAGATATTAATTCAGCAAGAAAGCATTTATTTTTATCTTTAAAATTGAAGCCTGAAAGATTTTTTAAGTTATCCAGATATTTAATAATATCAATGCTTGGAGATACATTGGTTAAATGGTTAAGATCAAGGGGTATACTTGGAAAAATTAGTATCCTAATAAGTAAATACACTAATAAAGATTTTCATATAATTTCTCCATTTGATTAAATATTTATCACTATGCACTATAATCCTTCTTCTTGGTGAAATTATTTTGAATAATTGAACCAATTCCTATAACAGCCAGTATTATGAGGAACGGCTCTGCGGGTATTGTAAATCTTGTATTTGAAAAAAACATTGTATGAATGAGAGTAATTGATATTGCCGGAAGGATAAGCAGAACAGGAATTGCCTTCGACCCGGATTTCATATATCCATAAATCCCTAATATCAGCAGAGGGAATCTTAATCCTACAAGAATCCTATACTTAAAACCACTGCGGAATCCGTCAGCTACTGATGGAAGAAATCCCCACAGATTCCAGAATGAATGAATCCTGTCGGTTAAAAATTGGACGGGGGATGAGATCATATAATTTAAATATGCTGTTATCCCCTGGGTCTTTGAATAGGATGCATTGTAATGTTCATTTATTGTTACATAAATATTATGCGTAAAATTCCTGCCCAGCGTAAAATAACCTGATACGATATAACCATAGGACATCAATAGCAGCGGGATTATTAAAAAGGATAGGAACCATTTTATACCTTCCATCCTTTTATGGTTGAAATAGAGGTATATGAAGAATAAAAATGGAACAAATATCAGAGTTGTTCTGATTATAATAGCAAACCCCAAAGCTAACCCTGAGTAAATCAGTTTTTCTTTTTGAAACAAGTAAACAGATAATGCAAGGAAGAATGTAACGGGGACTTCTGTTAAAATGTAATGCACATAGTTTACCTGTGTTGGATAGAATGCAAGGACTGCAGCCGAAAACAATGCAATGTAAATGTTTCCGGAAAGGTTTTCTGCTATCAAGTAAATAAGCAGAATAGTGCATAACGAAAGTATTATGTTCAGCCAAAGCAATCCAATCTCAAGAGGCGAGAATAAAGAAACTACGAGAATTATCAGCGGGTATCCGTTTGGAAAATAATTATCATACCCACCCTTTTTTAGTATTTCTGCCTGCCATATATAATTTTGGGAATCAATAGTGTAATGAGGCATTCCGGAATATGTAGCACCAATTATGCGGATAAAAAAAGCCAATATTATTAAAAATAGAAGAGTAATGTTTTTTATATAAAAATCAGCCGGTTTGGGTGATGAGATCAATACTTAATTTCTAATTGTTAATAAAGAAAGAAATATATTAAAATAATCCCAAATTTATGTCCATTTTGATACATTATTCACATTTCATATTCGGAAAAAAGACATTGTAGCATTTAGTAGTCACTTTACAATAAATCAGAGCGATTGGTGTACTGAGCCGTATCTGAGTCGCTCATCTCATACTCATCTTTCGTGTAAAAGTCCCGGGAAATAATTTTAAAAAGGCTACATAGTATGTAGGCGTGTTTTTGCAAAAAGGGCGAAAAATATATTTTATTTATTTTTCGCCCTTTTCCGGATTTGGTACCTACATACTGTGGGGTATTAATTATTTTTCCGTAATTTTCAGTCATAAAACCCTAAGAATTAAATGAAGCCGGTATACGCCCAAAAAGATGCAAATAATATTACAAGAAAGATTTTGCTTGATATGGCTTACCTGGCTGAACATAAGCAGATAAGATTTTTCAAATACCTTTATGAGGACGGGCTTTATTTCCTTTTCTCAAGTGATAAGAAAAACCCCGGAATGGTTGAGAAATATTTTCTTACCAGGGATAAGATTAAAAAAGAAGATGGGAATTACCTGTTTTTTGAGCTGCCTAAAGGAATTTCCCTTGCCTTTCTTTTATAATATTCTTAAATAAGTGCCGGAGATTTAGAGGATTTATGAAATTTAAACTTGCCCTAACTTTATTCGTCATTTTACTGTTAAATAATTCCATTTTCAGCCAGAATACTTATGATTTTCTCCGGCTTGATTTGAGCGCAAGGGCTGCTGCTTTAGGGGGAGCATTTGTAAGCAATACAGATGACCCCAACGTTATTTTCTATAACCCGGCAGGACTTAAAATGTTAGACGGGTCTCCTATTTCTTTTTCTTTCCTTAAATACCTGCTTGATATAAATTTAGCCAGCATAACTTATTCTACTGAATTGGAGAATATAGGAAGAGTTGCTGCAGGTATTAAGTATGTTAACTATGGCACCTTCACAGGAGCCGATGAATTTGGGAATATTACCGGCAATTATGGCGCAGGGGAAGCTGCATTTATATTGGGATATTCTAATGTGATTGATAAGAACTTCTATTACGGCGTGAATGCCAAGTTTATTTATTCGAGCATTGCTGACCGTTCATCTTCAGCATTAGCCCTTGATTTAGGATTAAATTACAATGTGCCTGAACAGGAATTCAGTGTGGGATTTGCAATTCTCAATGCAGGTGGTCAATTATCCCCATATATTAATACCAAAGAAAATTTGCCACTTGATTTTACAATTGGAGCATCTAAAAAATTAGCGCATCTGCCCCTGAGATTATCTCTTGATTTCCATAGACTTAATGACAGCCAGAGTGATTTAATTTCTCACTTAAAGGCATTTAGTCTTGGAGCTGAGTTTGCACTAAGCAAAGTATTACGTCTACGGTTAGGTTATGATAATCTAAGAAGGCAGGAGTTAACAATTGGAACTAGTGCTGGATTAGCAGGATTTAATGCAGGTCTTGGTGCTGTTATTAAGGGTTATAGTTTTGATTATGGATTTTCATCATTAGGCGCAATTGGCGCGTGGCACAGGATAAGCCTGGCAACAACTTTATAGGTGGTTAGGGTTATCCGGGATTTTTATTCCTTATAGGGTTTATCAAGGTATTGTTTAGCCAAAGTATGCGAATTACCGAATTCTTTCATATCCAGCAGTTTGTTATAATAATCCTTTGCTTTTTCCCTATTCCCCTGAATGTCATTAATCATCCCAAGGTATAGAATTGAATTTATAAGGAACCCTGACTCATCCTTTTTATCAACCTGACTGGATATATCGGCGCACCTTTCAAAATCTATTTTGGCTGAATCTATTTTCTTTTCATTCCTTGCTTCAACGGCAATATAATAGTAAGCCTCCCTTTCCGCTTTATTGTTATTATACCCGAAATAATTTTTACCGGCTTTAATAAGAACATCCTGAAAAACAGAAGCGCATGTAAGATAGTCCCCTTTCCTGGCATCAATCCTGCCCATCCATTTTTCAAATACGGGATTATTGGGAAAGTCAGTATTAAGTAACTTACAGAATTCACCGGCTCTGTAAATATCATTTTCATATGAATAATAGAGTGTCATAAGGAAATAGCGTGCTTCATACTTTGCGTACTTTCCATTCATTGCAGTATTGGTCAACTGCTCAATCCCCTTCTCCTTATCCCCTTTAGGAAAGAAAATCATCAATGGTTTAAGCAGGGGAAATTCATCAGGAATAACGGAAGCATAATAATTATAAATACCAAAGCCAAGCTGCACGTCAAGATTATTGGGATCCAGTTTAGAAGCCCTTTCTACTATAGGCAGAGCTTCCCTACCGTCATCCGCAGCTTTTATCCAGCTATCACGGAATGCTCTTAACCTTCCCCTGAAACCTATTGCCCCTCCTTTAAAGAAGAGCGCGTCAACATTCTGAGGATTCTTTTCAAGCAGGTCATCGCATAGATAAATCACATCTTCAAGTTTCTGAAAGAACAGATCATCATAAGATTCAACATCGGCATCGACAAGTATTTTCCACCAGTCAATCATTGCGAGGAAAAACCTGCCTGCGGGATGATCGGGATAATCAGCCATAAGACTGCGGAATGTGTTTTCTGCCTGGGGAAATTGCATACCATAAATCTGCTTAATCCCCTGCGAGACTAAAGAATCAAACTTTGCCCCCTGAGGGTAAATATCAGTCCAGGCAATAAGTAAAAGAAGAGTTAATAAATATTTGTACACCTATACTCCGGACTATTCGCCAAGAATTTTTTCGAGCAAATAATTCTTAATGTTATCAGTTGAAATCCTTTCCTGCAGCATTGAATCTCTTTCTCTTACTGTTACTGTCTGGTCTTCCAGTGTTTGAGTATCAACGGTAATGCAATAAGGAGTTCCGGCTTCATCCTGCCTGCGGTATCTTCTGCCGACAGCTCCTTTATCATCATAAAACACTTTGAGGTATCGTCTAAGGTCCTTTTCAATATTCCTGGATATTTCGGGCATACCGTCCTTATTTACCAATGGAAAGATTGCAGCTTTAACAGGAGCCAGCTTAGGATGAAATTTTAGTATGGCTCTTGTTTCGCCATTCACCTCTTCTTCTGCATAAGCATCTACAAGAAAAGCCATGAATGATCGGCTTGCCCCGGCTGAAGTTTCAATAATGTATGGGGTAAATTTTTCTTTAGATTCTTCGTCGAAGTATTTGAGGGATTTACCTGAAAATTCTTCGTGGCGCGAGAGATCGAAGTTAGTCCTGTTGTGTATCCCCTCAATTTCACCCCATCCGAATGGGAATAGATATTCTATATCCGTCGCTTCTTTTGCATAATGGGCAAGTTTGTTTTTAGGGTGATCATGAAATCTTAATTTATCTTTTGTCATACCAAGATTATAAAACCAGTTAATCCTTTCTTCTTTCCAGTAGTTGTACCATTTAGTATCTTCAGATGGTTTTACAAAGAACTGCATTTCCATCTGTTCAAATTCGCGCGTTCTGAAGAGAAAGTTTTTTGTATTTATTTCATTCCTGAAAGCCTTTCCTATCTGAGCTATTCCGAACGGAAGCTTTTGCCGTGAAGAACCCTGCACATTAAGGAAATTAACAAATATTCCCTGCGCAGTTTCGGGACGAAGATAGACCACAGCATTTGAATCTTCCACAGAACCGATAAATGTTTTAAACATTAGGTTAAACTGGCGCGCAGATGTAAAGGTTCCTTTATTTCCGCACTGGGGACAGTTAAGTTCAGCAAGCAGTTCTCCGTTCAGATCTGCATTATCAAGCAGTGCATTAAATAATTCATTGGCTTCATCCTCCCCCTCTTTAAGTTCAACTTTTACCTTATTGGCTATTGCTTCATATTTATCTTTAAGGGGAGTACTATTGGTCATTTTTTCTTTTAGAGCATCAAGGGCTTTTTTCTTTTTCTTTTCATTCAGGGAATCCGCAAGCACATCCACTCTGAAACGGGCTTTGCATTGACGGCAGTCAATCATAGGGTCTGTAAAGTTTTCAACGTGCCCTGAGGCTTCCCAGACTTTAGGATGCATTAGGATAGAGGCATCGAGACCTTCGATATTCTCTCTGTAGGTCATAAATTTCCACCACTCCTCTTTAATATTTTTAAGGAGTTCTACACCAAGGGAGCCATAATCCCAGCAGCCATTCAATCCGCCATAAATTTCACTGGATTGGAAGACAAATCCTCTTCTTTTAGATAAAGAGACTATTTTTTCAATTATATCAGTCTGATTATTTTTTTGCTTTTCGATGATACTTTCTCCAAATTGTATTATAAATGAGCGTTAAATATAGAAAAAATAGTCCTTTTTAGATAGAGTTTATAATTGTTAAGAACTGTTCAATTAAGTAAATTTGCCTATCATGAAAATTGAGAACAATTGAAATTAACAGATTATAATAAAATCTTAATCATAAGGTTAAGTTCGCTTGGGGACATCCTTTTAACTACACCTATGATTAGAACTATCCAGAGACAATTTCCGGACAAGAAGATTCATTTTCTGCTAAGATCTGAATATGAGCCGGTATTGGTAAATAATCATTTCCTTGAAAAGATATTCCTATTTACAAGGATTGACGACGAAAATAAGAAACTGATTAAAGAACTGAGAAGGGAAAAATACGATCTTGTTATAGATCTGCAAAATAACTTACGGTCTGCTTTGGTATGCAACAAACTCAGGGTAAAAACTGTTAAGTTCAATAAAAGGGATACGGCAAAGCTCCTTTTAGTTAAATTCAAAATGAACCTTCTGAAGAATGCTCCCCAAATGCCGGTAAGATATGCGGAATTATTCGATGACCTTCAATTGGATGATGAAGGTTTGGAACTGATTACCTTAAACGCTCCCTCTACTCTTTTTGATCCTAATAAAAAATATATCGGGTTTGCTCCCGGTTCCCGGCATTTTACTAAAATGTGGCCAAAGGAATATTATGTACAGTTAGGAAAGATGCTCAATGATGATGGGTATACCATTGCCTTGTTCGGAGGCAAGGATGACCGGCTTTTGTGTGCTGAAATTTCCACTAAGATTGATTCTATTGATCTTTCCAATAAGAATGATCTGCTTCAAACAACGGTCGATATGAAAAAATGCATTGGCATTGTATGCAATGATTCAGGCATGATGCATACTGCCTGTGCGGCAGATGTAAAAGTGCTTGCAATATTCGGTTCTACGGTAAAAGAATTCGGGTTTACTCCTTATACCGGGAAGGAATCAGGACTGCTAACAAAGTATTTGGTGTTGGAAAACAAATCATTATCCTGCAGACCATGTACCCATATTGGGAGAGACAAATGCCCCAAGACGCATTTTAAGTGTATGCTCGAAATAACCCCGCAGCTTGTTTATAATAATATTAACCTTCTTTTTAATTCCTGATGAAAAAATTCTGGCTTCTGTTCTATAATTTATTAATCGTCCCAGTTCTTTATTTAGGTGTACAAATTGCAGGGTTATATAATAATAAAGTAAAGAGGGGTATTAAGGGAAGGCGGCGTATTTTTGAAGAGCTTATAGTTAATTCCGCTGCTATTCAGAAGGCAAATAAACTGATATGGTTTCATTCTTCATCGTTAGGAGAATTCGAACAGGCAAAACCTATTATAGAAGAACTTAAGAAGAATAAAGGGATAAATATTCTTGTAACATTCTTCTCGCCAAGCGGATATGATAATTCGAGAAAATACCCTTTTGCTGATTTGGTATCATATCTCCCTTTTGATACCAAAGCCAATGCGGCAAAATTCATTCAGATTGTTAGACCAAATCTTTCTGTGTTGATGCGATATGATTTGTGGCCAAATCATATCTGGACTATGAAAAGATTTAATATCCCCATATTCCTGGTAGATGCAACCATGAAAGGAAATTCCAGGAGGAAACTTCCCTTTATTAAGAACTTCCATAAATATTTATTCAGGGACGTTACAAAGATATTAACAGTTTCGAAGTCTGACACAGACGGATTCAAGGATTTCGGATGTACGGATAATCAGGTTAAGGCTGTCGGAGATACCCGCTTTGACAGAGTATACCAAAGGAGCCTTACCGCCCGCGCACGCAATTTGCTTAAGATTGATCTTTTTAAGGGGAAGAAAATATTAGTCGCCGGCAGCACCTGGGAAGCCGATGAGGAGGTAATCCTTCCTGCTTTTTCTAAACTTGCGGAAAATGACGATGATGTTATACTGATTATTGCCCCTCATGAACCGACCGTGATTCATCTAGAAAAGATTGAAAATGAGTATTCCGGTGATCTTGATACTATCCGTTTTTCATTCATGAATAATTATAAGGGTGAGCAGGTAATAATTATTGATTCTATCGGTATTCTTCTTACACTTTACACTTATGCCGATGCTGCCTATGTGGGGGGAAGTTTTAAGCAAGGTATTCATAATGTTCTAGAAGCCGCCGTGTATGGAATTCCTGTTTTATTCGGACCAAAGATTGATAATTCCCAGGAAGCAAAAGAACTGCTGAAACTGGGGGGCGGAATATTGATCAGGAATAAGAAGGAGGCTTACAGGAATTTACGGATGCTTTTCATCAATGAAATGCTAAGAAAAGAGAAAGGCACCATTTCTTATGATTATGTTCAGAAAAACCTCGGCGCCACAGAAAAGATATTAAAGGAAATAAACCAGGCCTTGTAAAGTATTATTCTTTCAGATATCCTGATAACTTATCGAGAAATTCCTGCTGGGCTTTTTTCATTTTTACTTTCGCATCTTCTATTGTAAAGAACTCTCCCTTGTCCACTTCCGGAATGGTAATTTTTTTGCCTGAACGCGGGGGCCATTCTACCTCGCATGTATTACTTGTAATCTTTACCGGTTCGTCATTGGCGCACTCAAATGTCCAGCCGTAGACTATTTTTCCTCCCTTTTGAACAATGGAACCGAGTGGAATAAATTCTCCTTGAGGTTTTATACCTGTTTCTTCTTCAAATTCTCTTACAGCCGCCTGCAGGTGATCCTCATCCTCTTCAGTTAAACCCTTTGGAATACCCCAATAATCATCATCTTTATTCATAAAGTAAGGTCCGCCCGGGTGAACCAGGAAAACCTTAAGTCCATTCTTCCGGCTATACATCAGTAAACCGGCGCTTATATTTTTTGTCATATCTTTGAATAAAATCTTAATCCGATAATCCCTGATATTATCAGAAATATAAAGAACAGACGGACAAAATCTTTTGATTCATTAAACAGAATAATTCCAAGAACAGCAGTACCCACCGCGCCAATTCCTGTCCATACAGCATAGGCAGTTCCTACCGGGAGACTTCTTACGGAAAAGGAAAGGAGTCCCATGCTTGTAATCATAGCAGCAATTGTAAAAACCGAAGGCCACAACCTGGTAAACCCTTCAGAATATTTCAATCCAACAGCCCACGCTATTTCAAAGAGACCGGCTATAAATAATATAAACCATGTCATAATTATTCACCCTTAATATTTAACTGGTCCAGAAGGAAGGTATATTCTAATGCTATCTCCCTGAATTTCTCAAACCTGCCTGAAGCACCTCCATGCCCCGCCTGCATATTTGTTTTGAGAAGCAGTATATTATTTCCAATCTTTTTATCCCTCAGCCTGGCTACCCATTTTGCCGGTTCCCAATACTGCACCTGTGAATCATGCAGACTTGTCAACACCATCATTGCGGGATAATTTTGATGTTCTACATTATCATAAGGAGAATAGGAAAGGATATAATCGTAATATTCCTTTAATTTAGGATTTCCCCATTCATCAAATTCCCCTGTAGTCAAAGGAATTGATTCATCAAGCATAGTTGTAATCACATCCACAAAAGGAACATTTGCTACCGCCGCTTTGAACAGATCAGGACGCATATTTACAACAGCTCCTATCAATAGTCCACCAGCGCTGGCACCCATTATACAAAGTTTTTCTTTTGAAGTATATTTTTCTTTTATAAGAAACTCAGCACAGTTTATAAAATCAGTAAACGTATTTTTCTTGTTAAAGAGCTTTCCGTCCTCGTACCATGAACGCCCCATTTCCTGCCCTCCCCGGATATGCGCAATTGCATAAATAAACCCGTGGTTAAGCAGACTTAATCTTGCTGAATTGAAAACAGGTTCTGTTGAAATTGCATAGGAACCATAACCATAAAGAAGCAAGGGGCTGGTGCCGTCCTTCTTGATTCCTTTTCTATAAACTATAGAAATAGGTATTTTTGTGTTGTCATCCGCAGTTGCGTTTAGTCTTTCAATAGCATAATCATCTTTATTATAACCTCCGAGAACATCATCCTGCTTAAGAATATTCTTCTCCCCGGTTTTCATATTATAGTCTATTATCGATCTTGGCGTAATTAAAGATGTGTAACTATAGCGGAATAAGTTGGTATCAAATTCCGGGTTCCTGTCAATTGAAGTTGAGTAAGCTGCTTCCCCAAAATCAAGATACTTATCCGATTTATCTTTCAGTCCAATAATCCTTAACCGGTTAAGACCATTCTTCTTCTCCTGCAGGACAAGGTAATCATTAAAGATTTCCATTTCTTCAAGCAGAACATTTCTCCTGTTGGGAATTATTTCCTGCCAATTCTTTTTTGTGGTGTTATCCACGGGAGTTTTCATCAGCCTGAAATTTTTTGCATTCAGGTTGGTCTTTATATAAAAAATATCCTCATAATGGTCTATATAATATTCAATATCTCTTTCCCTCTGCTGGAAGATCATGAAATCACCATCAGGGTCAGTGGCACTTAATATCCTATACTCTGAAGATACTATGCTGAATGATCCTATTACAAGAAATTTGTCAGATTTTGTTTTATAAACGGTGATACTAAATGACTCATCCTTTTCATGATAAATTTCTTTATCGTCAGATAGTTTATCCTCCAGCTTATGCCTGAAAATTTTATAACCCCGGAGTGCTTTATCTTTCCGTGTGTAAAACAGAGTTTTATTATCATTCGCCCATGTTGCAAATCCTGTAGTGTTGGGGATTTTATCCTTATAATCTTCCCCTGTTGCCAGGTTTTTAATGTAAATATTATATTTTCTCCTGCCAAGAGTATCAACACCATAAGAAAGGAATTTATTATCCATGCTTACAGATAGTCCTGTAACGTTAAGGAACTTTTGTCCCTTCGCCATTTCATTTGCGTTAAGGAGTATTTCTTCAGGAGCATCAATTGTTCCCTTTTTACGGCAATAAACAGGATATTCCTTCCCATCCTCATAACGGGTATAATAATAATATCCGTTATCCCTGTAGGGCGCGGATGTATCATCCTGCTTTATTCTACCGATAATCTCATTATATAATTTTTCCTGTAAAGCTTTGGCATGTTTCAGCATTTCATCAGTATAATTATTTTCTGCATTTAGATATTCTAAAACTTTAGGATTATCTATTTCATTAAGCCAGAAATAATTATCTGTTCTTGTATTACCATGTTCGGTTAATTCTTTTCTTATCTTTTCTGCAACAGGAGGATTCATAGTGATAATTTCATGTTATTCATAAATTTTATTCCTTATTTTTTTGTCACCATAAGAATCCAATCTGATATTGTACTTAGCGCTATCGGGGCTATCGTCTCTTCTATTTTACTATATTCAGTCGGCGAGCCTGTCTCTGCTGTCTGGAACAGATGATTTAATTTGGGAATTTCAATAACCTTATAATTCTTATTCCCTGCTTTTTTAAGCGCGTTTTCAATTGCCACCAGGTTTTCTTTAGGCGAAACCTGAAGATCATTCTCTCCATCTAAAGCAAGTACCGGTATCTTTAATTTTGATAAATTTTCTTTAGGGTCATACGATAAGAAGTACCTGAACCATGGCGACAATATTCTATTTGTCTGAGCGAATAACCTTTCCTTTGAATTTTCAGGAGAATTCTTTACTGAATCATTCAAAGAGCTGTAAAATTCATCCAATACTTTATGAATTTCCTCCACTGCCCTGGAAGAATCCTTCTCCTGCATTGCTATTTTATATAGCTTAGTGTCAAGCTGCATCATTTGATTTATAACCTCATCAGACTCCCCTTCAGCTTTGGCGATCAGTTTAGACTGAAGTTCCAATACCTGCTTACCATTTAGTCCCGTGCCCGCCATCATAACAATAAATGAAACATCTTTTGTTTGGTTGGCAACCATAGGTGCAATGATGCCTCCTTCACTGTGTCCGATTAATCCTATATGTTTTTTATCTACCTCTTTTCTTGTTTTCAGATATTCTACACAGGCAAGCGCATCAGTTGCAAAGTCTTTTGTGGTAGCTGCTCCGAAATTACCTGTCGATTTAGCGGTCCCCCTATCATCACAGCGCAGTACTGCAATCCCATGTCTTGTCAAATAATCTGAAAGGACAAGGAATGGTCTATGCCCCATTAAAGCCTCATCCCTGTCCTGAGGACCGGAACCCGTGATCAGAACCACTGCCGGAAAATTATCTCCCTTTTCGGGATATGTAAAAGTTCCCGCAAGTGTTACATTAGCACCTTTATTTTGAACCGTAACTTCTATTTCTTTGTAAGGATATGGCTTTTTAGGATTCTGTGGTCGGCTTATTCCAACAATTTTATCTGTCCGAGTAAGTGAAAGTGGAAAATCTTTTCCCCCCTGGCTCCAAATTCCATCTAAAAGGGTATCCGTTAATTTACCTTTATAAGATCCCCCGATCATATTTACAAATAATTTTATGCTGTCGCCGGATATCACAACCTTGTCCACAGGAATATCTTTATCCGTTTGATCCGGACTATTAAGAACAGCTTTATAAAAATCCTTTCCCACTTTGGATATTTTCAGAACTATCCGGAGAGACATTGAAGATACATTTAGATTTCCAAGCCAGTTTCCTTCAAACCTGTTTTCCTGAGCAGCTGCCTGTGAGCAATACAATAAAAACATACCTAAAATAACAAGGATAAATCTTTTCATATTAGTTCCCATAGATTTAATTTTAGATAAATGACAACAATTGGAATATTATCTTATTAAAATACTAAATTTATTAGTTCATTTCCTTTTTAAGGTACTTTCCCGTAATACTCTTCGGGTTTTTTATAATCATTACAGGAGTACCCTGCGCAATAATTTTGCCCCCCTTTTCCCCGCCTCCCGGACCAAGATCAATTATCCAGTCGGCGGTTTTAATTACATCAAGATTATGTTCAACAACNNACATCTTCAAAATGAAGACCTGTGGTGGGTTCATCAAGAATATACAGTGTTTTACTGGTGCTAACTTTGCTTAATTCTGTCGCAAGTTTTACGCGTTGTGCTTCACCCCCGGATAAAGTGGTTGCCTGCTGCCCAAGTGTAATATATCCAAGCCCAACATCATGAATTGCTTTTAATTTTCTCCTGATCCGTGGAAGGTCTTCAAAGAATTCAAGCGCCTCTTCCACTGTCATTTCCAGTACGTCTGAAATAGACTTTGTTTTGAATAAGACTTCCAGCGTTTCCTGGTTATATCTTTTACCCCGGCACACTTCACATTGCACATAAACATTCGGCAGGAAATTCATTTCAATTTTCCTAAGTCCATCCCCGCCACATTCCTCGCACCTGCCACCGGCAACATTAAAACTGAATCTTCCTGTGCTGTATCCCCTCATCTTTGATTCCGGCAGCTGCGAAAACAGATCTCTTATAAATGTAAACAGCCCTGTATATGTCGCAGGGTTCGATCTCGGTGTCCTGCCTATCGGCGATTGGTCAATTTCAATAATCTTATCAACATTTTCCAGTCCTTCCAATGAACGATAAGGCAACGGTGGTGATTTAGATTTATAAATTTTCCCCATCAATATCTTAACAAGAGTTTCATTTACAAGTGAAGATTTTCCTGATCCACTTACTCCTGTTATCAATGTTAATGTGGCAAGGGGAATTTTAAGTTCAACTTCCTTTAAGTTATTTCCGGATGCGCCTTTTAGTATTAAATATTTCCCGTTCCCTTTACGCTTTTCTTCCGGTACAATTATCTTCTTTTCCCCTTTTAGATAAGAAAGTGTTAATGAGTTATGCTCGTTATTTGACGATAATAGATATTCCGTTTCACCGGCTATAACCACTTCCCCGCCTTGTTCTCCTGCACCGGGGCCAAGATCAACAAGATAATCGGAACTTCTCATCGTTTCCCTGTCATGCTCAACAACAATAACCGTATTGCCCAGGTCACGTAAATGTTTTAGGGAATTTATAAGTTTAATATTATCACTCTGGTGAAGTCCTATGCTTGGTTCATCTAATACGTATAAAACTCCCGCTAACTGCGAACCAATCTGCGTAGCCAGACGAATCCTTTGCGATTCTCCTCCCGATAATGTTCTTGCTGAACGGTCAAGTGTAAGATAGTCCAGTCCTACATTCAGCAGGAACTTTAGCCTTGTAGTTATTTCCTTTAATATTGGCTTGGCAATTATTGCGTCCCTGCCAGTCAATTTTATATTATTAAAAAACTCATCGGCTCTTAAGATTGATAATTTTGTTACTTCACTTATATTTTTCTCCTGAAACTTAACCGCCAGCGATTCCTTTTTCAGCCTTCCGCCCCCGCAGGTATTGCAGCATACGGTATTCATATAGGATTCGACCCATTCCCTTATGTTGTTTGATGTGGTTGTGCCGTAATAATTTAACATATGCTTATACAGCCCGGCAAACTTGTGCATATAAACAACAGGTTTTGTGTTTCCGTATGAATATGAAAAAGGAATTTTTTCTTTAGTACCGTTAAGGAGTATTTCTTTCTGTTCTTCGGTCAGATCTTTAAGAGGAGTATCAAATGTGAACCCGAATTTGTCTGCAACTGCCTGCAATTGATTAAAGAACCAGATGGGACGGGGTTTTCCAAGCGGCGCAAGTCCTTCTTCATTTATTGACTTATCCCAATCGGGGATCATCAGATGAATATCAAGTTCTTTCTTTTCGCCAAGTCCTTCGCAATCCGTGCATGAACCGTAAGGAGAATTAAAAGAAAAAGAGTTTGGGGCAAGCTCCCTGTAGTTTATTCCACAGTCAAGGCATGCAAGGTGCCGGCTGTACAAATGATCAGCCGATCCGTCATTAACAATCGCAATCCCGTTCCCGTAATTAAGCCCAACCTCAATTGATTCGGTTAAACGGTTCCTTGTACTTTCATTAACCGTTAATTTATCAATTGCTATTTCAATGTTGTGGATTTTGTACCTGTCCACCTGGAACCCTTTTTCGAGCTCATGAAATTCATTATCAACCCTTACCTTGAGAAAACCATCGGATATTATTTCTTCAAATAATTCCCTGTAATGTCCTTTCCTTCCTCTTACAACCGGGGCTAATATTGAAATCTTTTTCCCCTCAAGAGCAGCAAGGATTGATTCGATTATCTGATTTGATGTTTGTTTTACAACCGGTTTGCCGCAGTTATAACAATATGGGATTCCTGTCCGTGCATAAAGAAGGCGCAGGTAATCATAAATTTCTGTTACGGTTCCAACTGTTGAACGTGGATTGCCTGATGATGTTTTTTGTTCAATCGAAATTGCCGGACTTAATCCTTCAATCAGATCAACATCCGGTTTTTCAAGCATATCAAGGAATTGGCGGGCGTAAGCAGAAAGAGATTCTATGTATCTTCTTTGCCCTTCTGCATAAATAGTATCAAAGGCAAGGGAAGATTTACCCGAACCGGATAACCCGGTAATAACAGTCAACGAATCCCGCGGAATTTCTACATCAATATCCTTAAGGTTATGCTCCCTTGCTCCTTTAATTATTATCGACTCTTTTTCCAATGTCTGCGCAATTATTTAAATTTAAAACTTTATATTACTACTACACTGTCTGAAAATCAATTTAATTAGGAGTGCCCGATGGCATCTGCCCAATGAACATAGTCAAATCAATCCGCACAATTGAGGGCTTTACGGAAGCCGGGATTAAGGAAAAGGGGTCTGTTTTTACCGGACAAGCATATTTTATGTCTAATTCCCAGGATTGCCTCAGCAAACTCAATGAAATCAGGAAAAAATACTACGATGCCACACATCACTGTTATTGCTATAAGCTTAATTCGGGCGAAATTAAATATTCCGATAATGGCGAACCTTCAGGAACAGCAGGTATAAGGATACTTAACACCATTGAACATTTTGATTTAACTGATATCATGGTTGTGGTAATAAGATATTTTGGCGGAACAAAACTTGGCGTCGGTCCCCTTGGCAAAGCTTACTATGAATCTGCGCTAAATGTTCTTAAGAACTCCCGGATTATTGTTAAGAATTCTTATCAAAAAGTATCAATAACAACTAATTTCGATAAAATGGGACATGTATTCCGCCTGCTCTCCACCTTTAACGCAAAAAACATCTTATCAGATTATAGAGAAAACATAGTTGAGATCACCTGCCTTTTAATAGCCAACGATGTTTCTGCCTTTCAGGAACAGATCCGTGAATATTCACAAGGCGACATAGAAATTAAAATAACAGATAAAATAGTTTATTTATAACCCTCATCCATCCAATGATCAGCAATTCTCTTTCCAACAATCAAAATTCCACACCGGCATTAATACTAAAATAATCCCACCCGCTGGTAGTAAATTTAAGCAGGATATATTTTAACAAATTCAGGTTCAACTCAACTACCGGAGAAACGTAGAATATATGCCTGGAAATTGATTCCTCATAAGGTGCATTTTTAACATTCTGTAGATAAACATATTGATAACCACCGTTCAGTGTATAAGAATATACAGTATTTCTATAACTATAACTTAGATCCGCTGTATAGTAATTTAGTCCGGCAAATATCCCGATATGTAAAATCAAATCCGGAGTAGCGGCAAAAATCGGAATAGAAAATTTTCCATATAACGAATAATATTTTTGCTGCTTTAGCTTTATATTTTTTGCACCATAATAAAGAGAAGAAAAATTGTAGTCATCTATTGTATTATATCTCTGGCGGAATGAATAATCATCATGACTACTTGGCGGTGCGCTTGCTGTAGAAAAGCTTAAACCGATATTGATATAGGACAGAAAAGAGATCAACTCTTTTCTTAATATTTTATACTCTGCCTGTAATACAAAAGATTGGTAATCATTTATTTCCGAAAGATGATCTGCTCTATTAATAATTGGATAATTGAGATCATTCGAATACCATTGTCCATTGAATGTATACGCATATCCGGCGGCAATATCTACCCTTCCCAGTTTCCGGATAGAATATTTCTGATCAATGTATTCATCCGTAGCCGAAGAAAGATCGTCTATAATTTCAGGGTTGTTTTTTACCAGCCACCAGTTGTTTATAATACATTCCAGGTAATCAATAGTAATTTTTTTCTGTTGGTTTTTCATATCAGATAATTTCTGCTTTAAGTCCGTAACCCTTTTAGATTCAATTTCTTTTACGATTGCCCTATACTCAACTTCTTTATTATATGATAGTGCCCTGTTTCCATTCAAATATTTGGCAGCAAGATAGTAGACCTTGTTAGTATCATAATCAGGAATATTATTATATGGTTTTGAATTTTGAGGGTAATTTAAAGCATATTCACCTAGAACATCATTTATTTTTCTTTTGTATTCATCGCTTACTCCTTGCCCAGCCCTTACCTTTATTTCTTCAAGAAAGTTATTCCTTTCAACCAGATTCTGGTTTGACAGTTTCTTATAATAATTAAAACCATTTTTATCATGATCTGTATTCTTTTTTTCAACCAGTTTCTTTAAGAAATTTATGTGCTAATAGATTAATTCTGGGTTTAACTCTGCATCTCTAATTAGAATATCATTTACAGATTCATCAGTAAAATATTTATGAATATCCTTTGGTAAATCATTTTTGAATAGTAAGGGAAGGTTCTGGCTATAAATATTAAGTCAGGGAAATAACACAATAAAGATGAGTAAATATTTCCCCATAATACACCCTTGAAGTTTGTTTGTTGTAAATATGTGAACTATTTTTTAGAAAACCTTACATTAAGGCATTCAAAACTACAAAAAAAAATACCAGACCATCATTTACACTGGTAAAATTTTACTGCCCTTTGATAAATCATTCCCCTATTTATCTTCAGGACGTTAATACAATATTTCAAGGCATGTTTCAACCGCAGGAGATTTAGGTTTACAGAAAATCGAACGGGCGCTATTATGGTAATAGTGCCGTCGGCTTTTGAAAGCGTTTTGAAAGCGTATTTTTAATAGAATATTTAAGGTCAAAAGGCAGGTTTAGACGATTTAACGTATTTAACGAGAAAAATGATTATTCGTTTATAATAAAATAAGTAAAATAGATTTGCATTAAAGCATAATATTTCCAAATTTTGTATTAGGTAATAATTTGGGATTAACATTATGCCGGATACTAATAAAAATTCAGCTGCTATTAAATTAGCAGATCTGACTTCGCATCTTCTGGTTCATTGCCGGGAGAAAGAAATTCGTTTTGCCGAAAAAAATGGTCTCACACAGGCTGAATTCAGATGCCTGAGATACTTCAGCACAAACGAATGCATGAACAATAAACAAATTTCCGCAAAGATGAAGTTAACCCCGGGTAGATTAACCCGGATAATTGACTCGCTTATATTTAAAAAATATATGACACGGAAAATTGATAAAAGCGACAGAAGATTTATGCGGGTTTACCTTTCACAAAAAGGAATTTCTATTGTTCAGCAATTGAACAATGACTATGTAGATGTTCACCAGGATATTTTATCCGGTATTGATTTACATCAGCAGAAACCTATGATAATTGCTATGAGCCGTCTGGTAGCAGCTATGAAGATTTGGGCGTCTAAATCTAAATCAGATTATTGATGGCTCTCCATTTCTAATTTGAGTTCTGGCGCTTCTGCATATTAAAATATTTCTTCGCCCATTCAAGGTCGGATAGGATAAGTGTGAGGTTTTGCATCCCCTGTTGCGACATGTCAAAATATGTTATTTCAAAATATCTTTTGATCTGCTCGTCGGCATTAACCACTATCTCTTTCATTTGATCTACTACCTTCTGCATATTATGGGCGAAATCTTTTTTAATATGCGCCAGACTTTTAACTTCGGGATTGTTTATCTCTGTTTTTAATATTCTCATTAATCCTTCCGCATATTTCGCAGTAAATGAGAGCGCCAAAAATGTTTTTCCTTCGTCCTCCGTCATAGAAAGGGAATATAATGTTTTAAGGTCTGTTTTTTTATTTAGCTTATGCTGGGAAAAATCATCTATTTCCTCTATTATTGCCGCAGCTAAATTTGGTTCCATTATATTTTGACTCCTATTCCTAATCCGTCTCCCACCGGGATTATCGATGCCTTTAACCGGGGGTTAGCTATAAATTCTTTGTTGAAATTTCTGATATACTCTGTGGATGTTTTGTATTTTTCGGGAACCTCTTCAGCCGCTGCCTGACCATGCCATAGGAGGTTATCTACCATTATCACCCCCTCTTTTTTCAGAAGATGGAGAGATAACTCAAACAGCTTGGAGTATTCATTCTTGTCGGCATCAAGAAAAATGAAATCATATTTCTTTTCAAGTTCCGGCATTATTTCAATTGCATTCCCCGCCAGAATTTTAATTTTCTCTTCAAATCCTGATTTTTTAATGTATCCCTTGGCCAGTACAATATTGTCTTTGCTTTGTTCAATTGTATGCACCATCCCCTTTTTTCTGAGATTCCTTGCTATCCTGATTGAGGAATATGCAATAGCGGTCCCTATTTCCAACACCCGTTTGGGTTTTATCGTTTTGATCAGGATTTCCATAAATGCTGCCGATTGCCAATCCAGTATTGGAATATGATGTTCAACAGCATATTTTTCCATCTCATTAACTAATGGATCATTCGGCTCTTTGAATTGGTAGAGGTATTTCAGCTGTGAAGGGTATAAAATCTTATCCATAATAATTTATCGTATCATTATAATCGAAATAATATCCGCCTTAAAATGACTTATTTTACTTCTTTGACTGAATTATTCGAAAGCTTATATTTTTTGTTTGATTTTTCACAATATGCAAATCCATCTTTATCAAAGATTAATTTTTTACCTGCTTCGCTTACCCACCCTACAATTCTGCCGGGATTCCCAATTACCAACGCATAATCGGGAATATTTTTTGTAACAACCGTACCAGCTCCAATTAAACAATGTTTCCCCAACGTATGACCACAAATAATTGTAGCATTTGCACCAATGGAAGCACCTTCTTTAACAAGCGTTTTAATATAGTAACTAGCACCAACCTGCGGATATTTACATACAGGGTCAAGTATATTAGTAAATACCATGGAAGGTCCGCAAAAGACATAATCTTCCAATGTTACTCCTTCATAAATAGATACATTGTTTTGTATCTTGCAGAAATTGCCTATACTAACATTATTGCCAACGTTTACATTCTGTCCAAGTACACAGCTTTTTCCTATCTTTGCACCTTTCTGAACATGAGAGAAATGCCAAATCTTAGTACCATCCCCTATTTCGCATGGTTCATCGACAAAGGCAGATTCATGTTTAAAGTAATTCATTTTCATAACCCTTAATTTTGAGAACTTTCTTTATGCTTGGATGCATATTTTCTGTTTTGGGAACAACAAGTGCAGTTCTGATATCATGCACTAATTTTATTGAAGGTCTGGCTTCCTTTATACCAAACCCGTTTCCGGCAAGAGTTCTTTCATACACTTTAGTATGAAG
>PLLW01000062.1 GCA_003141435.1 Ignavibacteriales bacterium | reverse complement strand
AACTCTTCGGTGGAATAGACACTATCGTGATAATGGGATTCATCTATTTTAGTAACTTCAAAAAGATCTTCAAATTCATTAAGGAAAATAGAGCGGGACAATTCCTTAGTGCCATCAATGGCGGGATAAGAGAGATAGAGCCTTTTCTGCCAACTACATAGCGACTGATAGAAATGGTAGCGTTCTTCTGCTGAATGATGTTTTTCATATTTGAAGAAGCTTCCGGAGAAGAATATTTCGGGAGAATAGCGAGTCGGAAGCATACCATCGGTCATGCCACCGATGAACAGGTAGTCGAATTCAAGTCCCCTAATTTCATTTAGGTTAGTTACGAGCACGCCGTAGCCGGGTTTTTCCCGAATATTAAAGCGGGAGGAATTGACAGCAGTTCTAATATTACTCAGAAAATACTTAAGGGGAAATTTAGTATCCCCATGTTCGAGCTGGATTAGGGATAATATTTCCTGAATGGTTTCAATAAATAAGTTGAAGGACTTAACATTTTCTTCCAGAGAGAAAGTGCGGTTAACCAACTTTGGATAAATCCTGAGGGATTCAATTATTTTCAGGAATTCAGATTCAAATTCATTTGCAGTAAGGTTCTTATCGAACGGGGTGAGGAGCTTATAGACGTACTTAATATCATTGAGGGCGTTTTTATAAATTTTCTTTTCGAAGTTAAAACCTTCCTGTGACATTTCTTCTGATTGCAGGATTGCAAATTCAAGGGAGTCTATCCAATTTTTATATCCGGAAATAATTTTAAGCTTTACAGCCGCATTTCTGAGATTAGAGATATCGAGATTTCCCGGGTTTAGAATATCATTACTAAATGCACGGAAAATATTATTGTAATAGAAATCATTTTCCAATATCTCAAACAGATTGAGGACTGAAATAACAGGAGAGGATGTTTTTAGGGATAACCTATCTGTAAGATTGAACGGAATTCCAAGCATGGTAAAGCGATCTCTTATGATCTGAGAATAATTGGAGATAAGGTTAAAGACAACGCATATATCCTGAGGCCGGACATTATTTTTATAAATGATTTCCTTAATTTCTTTGGCGATAAGGTCAACTTCCTTCTCTTTATCGGCGGCTCTTATTTCAAAGACGGAAGATTCGAAATCTTTGTTTTTATCCTTCTTATTTAGGAATAGTTTTTCTCTAATAAGTTTTCTGAATATATTTTTTTCTTTTTCTTCAGTAGTGTACGGAGTGAATCTTTTAGTAATCAGTTTGGAGAAAGTGGATTCAAGATGCTTGAAGACCATAGGATTATTAGAAGAATAATCGAGCTCAAGATAAAGGCGAGTATCTTTTATTCCAGAGGCTGCATTGATGATATCAATTTCAGGTGATGTGAATTCATCAAACCCCTGGATAATAGTAAGATCAACATCGGGATATAATTTTCTGAAAGCGACATGGAATTCTTCTTCGGGGAGATTATTAAGATTGAAATATATATCCCCGATTTCAAACAATTTAAGTTCATTTATCTTGATACTATAGCGATCGTAGACGAGAGAGATATCCAGGGCTTTTAATTTTTCTGAACCTGACAGCAGCTGGGACTCTTCTTTTAGTCTCTCCGGGGAGATGCCAAGTCGTTTATACTGAGAGATTACGTTTTTAATTCTTTCAAGAGTGCCTGAGGGGATGTTTTTCTTATAAGTAGAAAAGTAATTAAGGTCGACTTCCCGGAAACTTTGTTTCAATAATACTGCGGCAGCGGCTTCCGAAAGAATCTCATCTCTAAAATCCTTGTTACCAAAGAATAGCTGCTGAGAAAAGGTACCAATAGTGGCAAGGTTCATTTGACCACAAATACTCCCGGGGGAACGAGAGATAAGTTCCTTTCCCAGGTATCTAACTTTCCGGTTTGTCGGAACTATCAGGAGGAGTTCGTTTAATTTGCTGGCATATATTTTTTCGCTGAGTAATTTTTCAATATCCGATTCATCAGCAGTACTTTTTGTAAATATCATTTATTTAATATCAGATCTCTATAGGAACATTTAATTTGTTTTGTTGTATCTATTCCAAATTTCTTTATTAAGAAGTTAAACCTTTCTTTGGCGTCATCCATTCCGTTAATAACAAGAGTTTCGAATTCCATAAAAGTCCCAAGATGCTGAACGGTATCAAGGTGAATCCTTGTGTTATTATATAAATAGAGGGACCTTTTTTTCAGGACAATGGCTTCGACGGTGAATATAGAATTAAAGACTTTTTCAGAGCCAGAGGACTTCAAATAAATAACATCATAATCGGAAAAGCGGTCGGGATTTACTTCATCCCTGTTATATTTAATAAGGCTTTCTCCCCCATCCTCAATTCTAAGCTTTAATAAGGAACCCTGCATGGTGTAATAAATATCTTTTTGATTTATATCTTTAACAAATTCTGCATGCAAACTTTTCAGTACGTTTAAAGCTGATTCATGGGAATCCAGACGAATTTTTATTTCAAGATTCAGGGGCATATATTATCCAATGTGGTTATTAAAATGTGATAAACAGGACATAGAATTTTTATTTTTATATTGAAATTTGTGTACAGTTAACTGATATTTAAAATAAGGAATAAATGACTTATGAAATATCTGATAATTGCTGCAATTTTAATAATCCCTTCGTTAAATATAAATGCACAGGGAATAGGAGAATTAGTACCTGAAAAGGCACCGATTGTATTTCCGAAAAATGCATATGGAATGGATTTGATATTCAGCGAGGGAGGGTTTGGATTAGGTACATTCTACAGAAGAACTGTTTCAGAAACAATAACCTTATTCACTGATTTTTCTGTATCTGAAGCAAAAGATCCGCAGGAATTCACATATACATACACTGATTATTTCGGAGACGTAGAGACTGAGACGCCCGGGAAAATAAACAGAGCTTTTATTCTTCCTCTGAATTTCGGTATGCAGTACAGGGTATTTGAAAATGTTATTTTTGATAATTTACGACCTTATGTAGATGCTGCAATAGGACCTTGCATGGTTGTAACAACACCATTCGACAGGGAATTTTTCAATGCATTTAGTAAAGCTCAAGCCAGGTATACGTTAGGCGGATATTTTGGAATCGGGGCTAATTTCGGATTGGATAAATCAAGTCTTGTGGGGCTTAATATAAGGTATTATATAATTCATTTCTTTACCCAGGGGATTGAAATCATGGATCCAGCCATGACTAATGGACGGTTAGAGAATGATCTTGGTGGAATTTTCATAACATTAAACATTGGAATGATGTATTGATCAAAGCAATTCCGCCTTTTGAGGGGTTTCATCCGGAAGCATTCAAATACCTTAGGGGACTGGAAAAGAATAATAATATTCAATGGTTTGCGAAGCATAGGGATGAATATGAAGAGCATCTTGTACTTCCAGCAAAATCATTCATTATATCAATCGCACCTTTTTTTAACCAGCTAAATCCCGTAATCAGAACCGAGCCAAAATTTAACCAAACCATAATGCGGATCAGTAATGATATGCGTTTTTCCAAAGGGGATCCTTACAAGAACTATTTTCTAATACATTTCGGCAGGTTCAAAATGGATAGTGAATTCTATCTTTATTTTGATAAAACAGGAATTGATTTTGGATTATTTCTTAACAATACAGAGGGCGAGGAGTTATATTTCAAGAGAAACCTTAATGAATATAGAAATGAAATTGTTAATTTATTTTCTTCATACAGGATAAATGGTAAATTCAGTTTGCACAGCATAAATAAAAAGCCAGAGTTAATAATAAACAGATTCGATGCTGATAAGAACTTTGATAAATTATATTTGGTAAAACATGTTCTACTTGAAACAGAATTAGGATCGGAAAAGAAGCAGATCTATTCGGCTGAAATACTGACCAAAATAATCAAAACATATTCCTGCCTCTACCCTCTTTATTGTTTTGCGATATCCCCTGATCCCTTAAAATTATTGGAAGCTTTCGAAGAAAATATGGGAGTAGTAACTTAAGGTTTCCATTTAATAGTGCACCCGATTGAGTGTTTCCATAGATAATATATAATTTATTGATTAAATTTAAGAAACTAAGAAGTAATAAAAAGTGTTTTTTCCAAAGGAAATGACCGATGGATTTTGAATTTGCAGCGGCGCTTTACTACAATTATTTCAATTATAANNTTTCATGTGTCGAAACAGGGAGAGTCCTATTTAGGAAGAGATATAAATTTAATTACTACGGGTAAGGGGAAAAAGAAAATTTTTATGTGGTCCCAGATGCACGGAGATGAATCGACAGCAACGATGGCTTTGTTTGATATCTTCAATTTTTTATCAGGGGCGGATGGTTTTGACTCAGCCAGGCAGAAAATATTTAATAATGCATCACTTTATTTTCTACCGATGGTCAATCCAGATGGAGCTGAACAGTTCAGAAGAGGAAATCATCTTGATATAGACATAAACAGGGATGCGATAAGAATGCAGTCCCCTGAAGGAAGAATATTGAGAAATACATTTGACATGATAAAAGCAGATTTTGGTTTTAATCTTCATGATCAAAATACACGATACACGGTAGGAGATTCACATAAAACTGCAGCCATCTCATTTCTTGCACCACTTTTTGATCAAAAAGGGACCATAAATGTTACCCGCGGGAATGCAATAAAAATCATTAGCAGTTTGACACGTATTATGAATAAATATATTTCGGGACATATTTCAAAGTACGAAGAGGATTATGAACCAAGGTCATTCGGCGATACATTTCAAGGACTTGGAACCAGTACTATATTAATTGAATCCGGAGGGTGGAAAGAAGACAAGGAAAAACAATTTATCAGGAAACTAAATTTTATTCTTCTACTTTCAGCAATCAACATCATAATTGATAATGATTATGATAATGAAACCTATGAATTGTATAATAACCTTTCTTTTAATAAAGAATCTTTATATGATTTAATTTTAAGAAATCTGAGAATCAAGAATGAGAATAAAGTGAGCCTAATTGATATCGGGATTAATAATAATGAAGATTTTGATGAAAACTCAGGAAAAGCAAAGATTATTTCATGCATTGAAAATATCGGAGATCTAACAAATTTTTATGGAAACGCAGAATTTGATCTATCCGGTTATTATGTTGAGCCAGACAACGGGAGACTTAGAATAGGAGATACTTCTAACATACTGATCAAAAAAGACGAGAAGATTAGATACAAAATATCAAACGGAAATCTAATTAATCCCGACCTTCATTAGTTTTTTCAATCTTTTTATGCTCTTTTTAGATTAAAAAACGATATTTAAACCCCGAAATAGTTTGCTTATCGGGAAAAACTTTCCTAAATTTAAAATCCGTTTAATCTATTAAAAGGTTATTTGTAATGGCTAGAATTAAGAATGTTGAAGCTTTTTGTGGTGTGTGTAACGGCATAAGGAAAATGGAATTAGCCGGTGATGTAAATGGACAGGAAAATAAACGCTGGGCTAAATGCAAGAAATGCAAGCAAACAATGGTCATTGATATGGCCGAAACCCTTAAAGAGGCAAAACCTTCACTTGAAGGTATTGAGTCAGGAGATTGTTCATTATACGCTCCTTCGAAATCTTTTACAGTAGGTGA
>PLLW01000048.1 GCA_003141435.1 Ignavibacteriales bacterium | reverse complement strand
TATCCGAATCCTTTTAACCCATCGACCACCATACGGTTTGAAGTCCCTAAAAGCTCAAGGATAAAGTTGACTATTTATAATATGCTTGGTGAAGCAGTGAGGGTTCTGTCTGATGCTATTTTTGAAGAAGGGGTATACGAAAAAACATTTGATGCAAAAGATCTGGCAAGCGGTGTTTATATTTATGAATTAAAAACAGATGATGTACTATTACGACAAAAAATGGTGCTTCAAAAATAAAATAAAGGTAATAATGCAAACTTCACAAATAATTCTATTGATCCTGGCGGCGTTTATTGCATACTTAATAATAAAAAGATATCTACAGACACGGTCTATAAATCAATATTCTCCTGCTGAGGCAGAAGCAAAGATGAGAAACAGTCTTAACATTGTATTCCTTGACGTAAGAATGAAGCAGGAGAAAAAAACCGGTTCCATAAAAGGTTCCATCCATATTCCACTTCATGAACTTAGGGCAAAAACCGGTGAGCTTGAGAGGTACAGGGGCAAAGAAATAATATGCTATTGCAAATCAGGAAGACGGAGTCTTTCGGCAGCCTCAATTTTAAAAGGAAAGGGATTTAATGCATCCAGTCTACAGGGCGGGATAGGCAGTTGGAACCTTTATAAATCTAACTCGAGGTAAGCTGCCACCAGCAGATTAATCTTTAGCAGTCTTAGTTTTTTCCCATTCATCGTGGTTGTCTCTCATCTGTGAGATATGAATGTGCACATGGTCGGTGTATATTTTAAGCCAGTCGCGCAAAGTGATTCTGCCCTGCTCAGGATGCATGCAATAATGATCCCATTTATCGTCGGAGATAGTAAGCAGGAGATTATATGTGTTCAACCTGAGCTGCTTAAACAATTCGAGAGAAGCTTCAATATTCTGATCTCTATATTTCAGATTCTCAGCCCACTTATCCTGATCGTAAACCAAAACATTAGAACCATTTTCAGCAATAATCTTTCTGCATCTGACATATGAATTTGCTTCGCTGTCAGCCATATGAAGAATTATTTCTTTTATGCTCCAGCGGTTAGGTGCCGGTTTATAATCCCACATCTTCTTTGGAAACTCAGGTAGCACATTTATAAATTCATCAGTCCCTTGAAGATAGGAAAGAAGCATACGTGAAACATCCATTTACAAACTCCTTAATTTTTTATTAACAAGAATAACGCCTGTGGTAATAATTACCCCGCTTAGTACAATTACGAATGTGATTTGTTCATTTAAAATAAGCCAGGCAGTAAATATAGTGATAAATGGCTCAAAATACAGAAAAGATCCTACGCGCGCGGAATCCATCTCCTTTAATGCCTGTGCCCAAAACACATAGGAAACACCCGAACATATCAATCCAAGAAAGAGAACAGCAAACCAACCTTTGCCCGATAAATTTATAACAGAATATAATGCCTCATGGGATAAATTAAATGGTATTAATATCACAGCCATTGTGATGAAAAGATAAAATATAGTCATCATGGGAGGATAGGAGAATGTAATCTTTTTGTTAATCAATGAATAAATGCTCCATGTAAAAGCGCTTACCAACACCATCACATCCCCCTTGTTGGAAATCAGGTCGATCTTTGAAAAGTCTCCTTTGCCAATCAGAAGGAGGAGTCCGAAGAAAGCAACCATAATACCGGCAATATTGATGATCCGTAATTTTTCCCTGAAAAAAAGATAACCGAGGAGAGCCATGAAAACAGGGGTTATACCAATTATCCATCCTGTATTTGATGCGGTTGTAAATTTCAATCCGGTAACCTGTATCCACAAATGAAAGACGGCAATAATTGCAAGCAGCAGAATGCCTGAATGTTTTTTCCTGTCAATTGAAAAATCTCTTTTCGTAGCTTTAGCAATTACAAATAATAAAACAACTGCCGGAATGAGGCGCATTATTATTAATGTAACCGGGGTTAATTCCTTCAGGGCGATTTTGGTTGCCACAAAGGACATCCCCCATGATATTACCGCAAATAATGGTTTCCAGTAAATAAGAATTTTGTTTTTCAGACTACGCCCTATTGTCTTTTTTTAACAGAAAGGATAAATATAGTTATATTAATGTTTCAATTAAAATTTAATCCATAGGAACCCGATGGCAGTTGAAGTGAATAAAGTTATTTACTCCATGGTGGGAGTTAGTAAAATATATAATAAGAAATATGTGCTGAAAGATATTTACCTCTCTTATTTCTATGGTGCAAAAATAGGTGTGATTGGATTGAATGGATCGGGAAAGAGTTCTTTGTTAAAGATTCTTGCCGGTGTTGATAAGGATATAAATGGCGAAACTATACTATCACCTGGTTTTACCGTAGGTTTTCTTGAGCAGGAACCTTTGGTCGACAGCAATAAAACAGTCAGGGAAGTAGTTGAGGAAGGAGTGCAGGAAATTGTTGACCTGCTTAAAGAATATAATGCTATAAATGATAAATTCTCCGAACCGATGGATGATGATGCAATGACAAAACTCCTGGAAAAGCAGGGAGAGGTTCAGGAAAAGCTTGACGCTGTCGGGGCATGGGATCTTGATTCAAGAATTGAAATGGCAATGGATGCTTTAAGATGTCCCTCCGGTGAAATGATTGTCAAAGTTCTGTCGGGCGGTGAAAGAAGAAGAGTTGCGCTTTGCAGATTATTACTGAAGAAGCCTGATATCCTGCTTCTCGATGAACCCACCAACCATCTTGATGCCGAATCTGTTGCATGGCTTGAACATCATCTTCAAAGATATGAGGGGACAGTCATCGCTGTTACTCACGACCGTTATTTTCTTGACAATGTTGCAGGATGGATACTGGAACTTGACCGCGGCGAGGGCATTCCCTGGAAAGGAAATTACTCTTCCTGGCTCGAGCAAAAACAGGATCGTTTGAAGAATGAAGAGAAAAGAGAAACCGAAAGGCAGAGAACGCTTCAAAGGGAACTCGAATGGATACGAATGTCTCCTAAAGGAAGGCATGCAAAGTCTAAAGCAAGAATAACTTCTTATGAAGAACTTCTTTCACAGGAAAAAGCCAGAAGTCAGAAAGACCTTGAGATATTCATTCCAGCCGGAGAACGGCTTGGCGGCATTGTTATTGAAGCAGAGCATTTAAGTAAAGCATACGGCAATAACATATTAATAGAAGATATGAATTTCTCACTTCCTCCCGGAGGCATAATCGGAATTATCGGCCCTAACGGTGCAGGCAAGACCACATTATTCAGAATGATTACCGGGCAGGAGAAACCCGACTCAGGTGTATTGAGAATTGGTGAAACTGTAAAGCTTGCTTATGTCGATCAATCAAGAGATATACTTAATGCTGACAAATCAATCTGGGAAATGATCTCGGGAGGAGAAGACCTTATACAACTTGGCAGCAAGCAGGTAAATTCTAGGGCTTATGTTGCCCAGTTTAATTTTTCAGGAGCCGACCAGCAGAAGAAGGTTGGGGTCTTATCCGGCGGTGAAAGGAACCGCGTCCATCTTGCTTTAATGCTTAAGGATGGAGCAAACGTACTGCTTCTGGATGAACCCACAAATGATCTTGATGTTAACACAATGCGCGCACTTGAGGAAGCTCTTGAAAACTTTGCCGGCTGCGCACTGGTTGTTAGTCATGATCGTTGGTTCCTGGACAGAATTGCAACTCACATTCTTGCATTTGAAGGAGAAAGCAAGGTAGTCTGGTTCGACGGGAATTATTCTGAATATGAAGAAAAGAAAAGAGAACGTCTTGGTACAGAAGCTGATCAGCCGCACAGGATCAAATACCGTCATTTAACAAGGTAACTGCTAATTGAAACCGGGAATGCTAAACAAATATAACTTTATTAATAGAATATCAGCATCGCTGGGAGGGATAATCGGCGGCTTGTATTTATATACACTTTTCCCCGATTATTTCAGACACCCCGTTGCCTCTGCCTTCTTGTATGCTCTCTTTTTCTTCATGATCTGCTTATTTGCCGGTAGGGTTAAAAGATCTGTCTGGAATATGCTTGACAAAAAGTGGCTCTATATATTGGAATCAATCCTTGTTTTAGGGCTGCTTGCATACTCTTTTGCTATTGGCTTTTTTAATTATTGGAATTCAGCCGGGATTATTCTGCTGGGTTACATTATAATATATACTTCCCGGACAATCCGGGAGAATATCGTAAAGTTTATTTTCTTTCTGTTATCCCCGGTATTTTATTACGGTATGTTTTTCCAAAACAGCTATTTTACAGAAACTGTTTTTGCGGTATCATTTTTATTACTAATGGACAGAATATATACAAGGGGAAGTATTGATCATTACTTTATATTGTCAGCCATTGTTCTTGCCTTCCTTGTCTTTATAAATCCATTCCTGGTAATACTCTTTTTTACTTTTTCCGCGTACTGTTTCAGACAGGAATTAAAAAAAGGAGGGCTGTTTTTTCTGATCGCCATGGTTTCTTTCTATTTTATGAAATCATTACTGAAAAATCAGGTTTTAGTTTTATCGTTACCTCACTTACACATTTCAATTTGGATTATCATATTGTTAATCCTGATATTTGTATCAGCCGTTTATTCGGGATGGATAAGCAGAAATGTTTATGAAATATTCTTTTCCTCATCGTTAATTATATTGATAACAATAATAATTTACGCTGTTTCAATTAAGCCCCCATTTATGCCCCTTCTTAATATTATTACCCCTCTGCTTTCAACTATTTTCCCGCTCCTGATTTTTGCTGTAAGGGATTATGACACAGAAGAATATCTCGGTAAAATCCTGGACGATTAGGTGGATTGCGCCATATATTCATCTACCTTTTTATTCAATAGCTCTTTATCTACATCAGTTAGAAAACTGGCGTTAAATGAATTCTTAGCAATTCTGCATATATCTTCTTTTGAAAGATTTAATGCATTGGCTATTGCCAAATAGTTTTCATTTATATACCCACCGAAATAAGCGGGATCATCTGAATTTATAGTTACTTCCAGCCCCATTTCCATCATCTTTTTCAGAGGATGATTTTCAAGCTTATCTACAACCCTTAACTTATGATTGGACAAAGGACAAATAGTAAGAGGAATTTTTAATCTTACTAACTCCTCTACCAAACTCTCGTCATGAAGGGAATTGTTACCATGATCTATCCTGGAGACTTTGAGCAAGTCCAGAGCTTCCCTGATATATTCTGCCGGTCCCTCTTCACCTGCATGCGCCACCGTCATAAACCCTTTACTCCGGGCAAGATCAAATATATCCTTAAACTTTGAAGGAGGGTTTCCAACTTCAGCCGAGTCAAGCCCTACCCCCATAATCCAATCCTTAAACGGAATTGCTTCCTCAAATGTTTTCATTGCCGACTCTAAATCCAAATCCCTAAGGAAACACATAATCAGATATGATGAAATGCCATTTTTTTCTTTTGCTTCCGTCAATGCTTTATGAATGCCGGTAATTACCGTCCCAAAACTTATTCCTCTGCTTGTATGTGTCTGCGGATCGAAAAATATTTCGCAGTGCAGTACATTTTGTGAATGAATCTTATCAAGATAAGCCTTAGTCAGATCATAAAAATCATCACTAGTCATCAGCACATTGGCTCCCTCATAATAGATATTCAGAAAATCCTGTAGGTTGCCAAAGGAATAGGCATTTCTCAATTCTTCAACCGATTCATATTTGATTTTGATATTATTTCTTTTTGCAATTTTAAACATCAGTTCTGGTTCAAATGTACCCTCAATATGAAGATGCAATTCAGCTTTTGGAATTCCGTTAATGAAATTCTCTATTAAAAATTCTTTGTCCATTTATCTATATCTAAGTTTCTGATTGGATAATTCTAAACTATCAAATATCCGGTCTAACTGCAACGGTTTCCGCTTGATTTATACTCTTTCTTCGTAAGAAATATCTTTAAAATGAATTGTGAAAGTCAATCCGCAGCTTGAATCTACCTTAACATCTCCCATCAACTGCTCGGTGGCAATATTATAGAACACCTGCATCCCAAGTGTATTTTTCCCCAGCAAATTGAACCCATCAGGAATGCCAATGCCGTTATCGGAAATTACAAGTTCAATTGTATCCTCTTCAAGTTTTTTAAGCCGTATATCTATATTTCCTTTCATGTCCCCCGGAAAAGCATGTTTGTAGGAATTAGAAATCAGTTCGTTTATTATCAGTCCGCATGGAACTGCTGTATCGATAAGGACATTTATATTTTCAAGGTTCAGGGTAAAAGTTATTTTATCCTGTTCAGCTGCATAGCTGTTGATAAGAAGGTTCACCAGGTCTGTTATATATTCCTTAAGATCAACTCTTGATAAATTCTGTGATTGATAGAGTTTTTGGTGAACAAGCGCTATCGTCTGAATGCGATTCTTCATTTCATGCAAAATGTTTTTCATTTGTTCATCTTTTATAGAAGCCGATTTCAATCCTATCAGTGAACTTACCACCTGCATATTATTTTTTGTCCTATGATAAAGTTCACGGAGAAGCACTTCTTTTTCTTTCAGGGAAGCTCTTATAGTTTTTTCTGCAATTTTACTTTCCGTTATATCTTCAAATATAGAAATGAAAAATTCCTTTGCCGGACTGTAAACGGAAATTGAATACCAGGCATCCAATACCGGCTGATATGTTTCAAACCTTTCTATTTTCCCTGTCAAAGCAACTCTTCCGTATATTTCGAACAACTCCGGGTTAGTCTCCTGTATTTTAGGAATTATTGCAGTAACATTTTTCCCAATAACATCCTTCAGCCCGGTAATTTTTTCAAATGCCTTGTTCACTTGCAAATATTTAAAATCATAAGCACGCCCATCCACATAAAACATCTTGCAAAAAGCAAACCCACCAATCATATTTTCGAACAACGACCTGTACCTCACTTCGCTTTCCCTTATAGCTTCTTCCACACGCTTTTGTTCTGTAATATCCCTTGTAAAAACAGACAGACCTTCAGGAGAAGAATAAACGCTGACTTCAAAAGCAAAGGTCTTTCCATCTTTCTGGAATTCATTGATAAATGTCTTTGGCGATTTTGAACTAAGAACTTCAAGATAAACTTTTTCTGTTTTATTCCCCTTTACATTTGGAAAAACATCATAGATAATTTTTCCTGTTGCATCTTTAGCCGGAATTCCCGACATTTTTTCTGATGCCAGGTTCCAGTAAGTTATTTTCAGATTTTTATCCATCGCAAAGAAAATATCAGTTATGCTTTCAGCCAGGGACCTGAATTTAGTTTCACTTTCCCTCAACGCTTTCTCCGACTCCCTTTCCAGAGTATATTTTTCTTTGTAAAATTTTGACTGCTGATTTTTCCACTTAAATATAAGAGTAGCACCTGCGATTAAAATTATTATTGCACCATAAGCTATAATTAAAAGTATTGTTTTTTGCATCGGTGCCAATATTTCATCCAGATCCATTTTTGTTATCATAACCCAGTTTGTCCCCGGAATACTTGAAATATCAGACAAAACCCGAACTCCTCTATAATCCTGCCCTTCAAATATTCCACGGTAACCCAGCACTGCATGAACAGCCGGGACATTAATCTTTGTCAAAGGTAATTTGAAATTGAGAGCAGTATTTTTCTTCCCGCGCAATTCATTTAAAAATAAGACACTGTCTCCCTCAGGACGTATTAGAAGTGTCTCAGCTGATCTACTTTCCAAAGGCCATGTTTTAACAATAGGGAAAAGAACTTTTGAAGGATCTATAGTTACAAGTACCAACCCGATAATTTTCCCATTCTCTTTTTGCGGATGCAAAAGTGGAATGATTAAATCCATGTCAATCCGATTATTCTCTGAAGAAAGGTGAATATCTGTGAATTGGATTTTTTTTGAATGAAGAATTCGCTTCAGGTACTTTCTCTCCTTTGCATCAATGTACTCACTGGTGTTTGCGCTTAATTCTATATTTATTTCCGGGTTCAACAAATAAACATTGGCATAATTAATATTACTGCTTAAATACTTTATCCAATTTTGAATTCTTGATTTAACAACAATATTATTTTTATTAAGGAACCATTCATTAATGTCATTAATCAATGATTGATTTTTTTGAATATCATTGGCATCAATTAATCTTTCATTACGCCAACTTGTTATCTCTTCAGCTTTTAATTTAGAAATATATGACAGGTGAGAATAGATGTCCGATTTGTTTTGCCCTTCCCGATACTTGTAAAAATAATAACCTATTAAAATTATTATTATGGAAATAACGCAAAAGATTAAAATAGATAATTGCGGAATTCTGCCTTCTCTTCTTTTAGGAAACATATCGATCCCGGTACAAAACAAAACAAACAATATGTTGCTTTTTCATAAGATCCTTTGAGAGGCAATTTTATTTTTTATAATAAACAATAAATAATAACGAAAAAAATGATCATTTGAATAAAAAAAGTTAATCGTATGCTTTCTGTCAACTGCTTTGTTTTACATTGATTCCCCAAAAAAGAAAACCCGATCCAATTACGGACCGGGTTTTCTAGCTAAACATTGAAAAGATTATCAGCTCATAAGAGCCGCTATAGCAGATGAATTTACTATGTCATCCACGCTGCAGCCTCTGCTAAGGTCAGAGAAAGGTTTTATTAATCCTTGTACTATTGGACCAACCGCTTCCGCTTTTCCTAATCTCTGCGCAATTTTATAACCAATATTTCCCGCGTTAAGATCCGGAAAGACAAGCACATTAGCTCTACCTGCAACATTACTACCGGGGGCTTTCTTCTTCCCAATTGAATCAATGATAGCAGCATCGAATTGAAGCTCACCATCTATTTGAAGATCAGGTCTTTTTTCCTTAGCAATTCTTGTTGCCTCAATTACCTTCTCTGTCATTTCATCTTTGGCGCTCCCCTTTGTAGAGAATGAAAGCATCGCTACATAAGGCTTCTCACCAGTAAGTTTTTTATGGTTATCAGCGGTAGTTACCGCGATATCGGCAAGTTGATTTGCATCGGGATTAGGCACTACGCCACAATCGGCAAAGCTATATGTCTGTTCTGGAAATATCATCAAAAAGAAACTTGATACAATGGAAATTCCCTCCGGCATACCAATACATTGAATACCTGCCCTCATTACATCACTGGTTGATGCAAATGAACCTGAAACACCACAGTCTGCCATACCTTCTTTAACCAGCATAGCCCCAAAGAACAGATCCCGTTTAATTATTTCACGAGCCGATTCGATTGTTACTCCTTTATGCTTTCTTTTGTTGTAAAAGATATTTGCAAAATTGCTTAGCAGCTCTGACTTCTCAGGATTAATTATTCTGATCCCGCTGAGCTCAAGTCCAAACTTTTTAGCATCGCTCCAGATCTTTTCTTCACTTCCAAGTGTAATAACCGATACAATCTTATTTTTTAATAATATTTCTGCTGCCCTTAATACCCTTTCATCATGTGATTCAGGTAAGACAATCGTTTTTCTTTTTTTCGAGGCATTTTCCTTTATTTTTTCTAAAAGCTCTATACCCATAAAATCCTCCGTTTATAAAAACTGTTATTTTGATCTCCAAACTTACAAAATTTACCCTAAAAATGTTCTTATTTGGTTCGAATTTAACGGCCTTAAATATTTTGCGTTAAATAAATTCAGCGTAATGGAATGGCAGTGAGGGAAACTGTTTGAGTACAACGAGTTTTTCCCGAGCAATGGAANNTTTCTTTTGCTACCTTTTCTTGCAACAAGAAAAGTAGAGTAATATATTCCTTCTTAAAAAAAAGTATCCCCCTACTATTTACTGTCGGTTTTGCTCTTTTTTGCCATTGCTCATTAAAAATCTTAAAGAGTTCCAAATAACATACTCCTCACATTAACTTTTTTGCCATTTAACCCCCCGATGGCAAAAAATGGAACTTTCGACAGTAAATAGTAGAGGGAGTTCCTTCACATCCGGAACATACCCTTTGTTCTTCCAAATCTTCTCCCCCTCCTCTTCCGCTTAAATTCTTCTTCCTTTAGAAAATCTTCTTCTCAGTTGCAAATACCTAACACATAACTAAGGTAGAACTAAGCCATAAACCTGTAAGCAGCATCAAGGATTGCATAAAGACATAACAAAGACACTACAATTATCCTTATCGTCCCTCAAATGGCAAAAAAGGCTAGTTAGAATAGGAGTGAACAGCGTATGAAAAACATCCTCACAATGTATGAACTATGTAATGCTGGCATCATGCTTGCATTTGGCCACCATGTTTCCCTCAGTCGGGGTGATCAAACGCACAACGCATAAGTGCAAACCCAATAAAAATCTTGAAAAATACCAGTCATTAGTCAAAACTTCATTTTAGAAGCAATTGGGCCCTAATTGCCTCGCGAACAATTGAATTTTCTCCTTTCCGTAAGTTGTCGTATAATAATGAAATGTGGGATTGGATTTTTGTATATTTTATTGAAATCCTGACTCTTAATCAGCAGGTCACCGGTTCGAGCCCGGTTGGGTGCACAAATTGGCGCAAAAACGAATGTTTTCTGCGCCTTTTTTTATGGCATTTTTCAAAACTTGACTGAATTTGTCTAAGTTTGACTAACTTTCTACTCCCGTTTTTACTCCCGCAGATTTCTAAAAAGTATAATGATTTTCTGAATATAAAATCACTTTTGTTTAGCAACGAGAATCTATAAAGAATTTAATAGATAAAAAGAAAATTTTAGAAACTAAAAAAAAGAAAGTCGAATATAATCTATATATTTTACACACATCCTTAAAATAATTAAGGCTCATAAACTTTATAATTAAAATAAATATGATAATCGGGCTCTTAAAATGGTTCAGTGAAGAAAAAGGGTTTGGAGTTGCTGAAAATCCAGATGAAGGTGAATTCTTTCTTCATATCAATAACTTCAATCCAAAGCCTATAAGTTTTCCTGTTGGGATGTCTCTGATTTTTGAGAAAAAATTTGATGCGTCAAAAAATAGATACTTCGCAGCAAATTGTCGTCCTGTCAGTAATGCCGATGATTGGAAATATATATTAGAATATCTGGGGAAGAAAGATGCAGTATTAATAGAAAACTCAAAAAGAGGAGTTGCAGAATATTCTAAAGAATATTACAAATCCTTTAGTTTAATGGAAATATCGGCAAGCCAACTTTTCCATGCTAAATCAACATCTGAAATTTCAACTATCATCATTGATTTTTTCAATACCGAATTACGTATTATAGATTTTAACAAATATTATGGTTTCATTGAAAAAACATTACTAAAGGAATCAGCACCTGATAGAGGAGAGACATTATTAAAGACAATTTCTACCTACTTCATTGATCATAATTTGTGCGAGAGAATACGAAATGAATTAATAGAGCAATCAAATAACCTTGATACCATAAATAATGATTTGAATTTAGAGATTTTTTATCAACTAAAGAATCTTATACCTAACATACTTAGAGAAGAGAGCAAAGAAACATTATCAAATGATATTTTTAAAATCATATTAACAAAATGTTCTGATGAGTATAAACCTGAATTATGGTTAAAGGGAATTTATAACGAAATTCCATTCGGATTAATCGTTAAATTATTTCTTAATGATAAATCTGATGACATGAAGAAAAGGATAATTTTATCCCGACTTCAGATAGAACAGCAATTAGAATTATTGAAATCATATAGAAAAGATGAGGGGTGGGAGAAAACATTTTACTTACTTGAAAGAATTATTAAAGTTGAAAATGCCTTACCTAATAATTTTAAACTTTCTGAAAAACTATACGATAATGCTTTCTGGATCGGGATAAAATACTATGATTTATTGCGATTATTTTCCGAATATGCAGAAGATAATACTTCTGAGGAAGACAAATATGAATTATTCTTTCTTGGATTTAGAAACGATGTTCCCAGAAATATTATCAAACAAAATATTAAATTGATTCGAAAGGATCAGTATGAAAAAATCCTGTCTATTTCAGAGATAGATAAAATATTTGTAAAAGAATTATTTTTTGCAAAAATATCTGAAGCTAATATTTTTGACTTGGATTGGATTTATGAATTGGGGAAAAAATTTTTGAATTCAGACGATTTTGATGTTATAGATAAAAGAATTTTTGATTCAATAGAGCCAGTTGTGTACTTTGAATATTGGAGGAAAGGTAAAGCCAGGATAATCCTAATGGACCAAATTGAAAAACTATTAAATGATCGATATTTATGTTACGATGAAGTTGATTATTGGATTAATAACAACACGATATCTAAAGAAGTAATTACCAATGTAATGCTCAATTTTCTCATAAAACAAATACCTGTTACAAATCAAATAATATTTTATCAACATTTCAATCATATTAAATATTTGCTCAAAATTGATTTTATGATGTTTGAAAAAATTAAAAGGATCCGCAGTCCATTTTACGATATGTTGCTTTGGTTTATAGGAGTGGAAATACCTTTTAATTTTTCTGTGCTAAAATCTTTCTTTATTTATTTTTTACCAGAAGAACAAGTAATTATTATACGAAAGCTATTTTATTTGAAGGCTACTAATGAATTTGAATTAAAAATTGATGATTTAATTGAATTAACTTGCCAACCATTAGATGACAATAAGGATAGCAATCCACCTACAGCTATTGATTTATCTACAGAAGTAATTATTAGAGCCCTTTGGGCCTACAACAAGGATCATAAATATCTTGTTAGTAGTGATTTATTATCCATTGTACTTCATAATTTGAATGACGACAAATCGAGGCGTTTTAAATTCGAAAGTTATTTTGAAAAATGCCGAGGTAGAATGGTTGCAAATTATAATTGGAACACAAATGGTGTTATTGAAAGAATAAACTATGGGAATAATAAATTCTATTTTGCAATCAGTTTTCTTCCAGGAGAAACTGTTCATTTAAAAACACAACGGGGTCCCAAAACTTGGTTTGTCTCTAATAGTAATTTTAAAATGTTAAAAGAAGAAGTGAAAAAACTACCTGAATGTAAATGGAATGCAGACAAAAAACATTGGGGCGTGCTTTTGAGATATGAAAAAGAAGTCCTAGCTTTTGCCAAAGAACAAAAGTTTTTATTAAAATTTGAAGGAAGTAAATATGCTAACAATACTCACCTAGTAAAGTTTGAGAGAGAGGAGATACCTACGGGCATTATATTTTGTGAAGGTAGATTAGCGAATAAGCCTCACCAAGATTTTAAAAAAGAATTTTGGTGGTGTGCAGGCAAACCTGCTATGAAAAATGTGAAACTCTACACAATACTGAAGATTGGCAAAATTATACCTTCCTTGATTTTTGCGAATTATTAAAATTAAATACAGATGAGATTAACAAAAATAGCGACTTTATTCCAAGGGGTCTTTTTTATCAATTCATCAGTACAATAAACCGCTTTAATAGGCTGCTTGAAAAAATGTATTGTCGGGATTGTAATGAAATTCTTTACCCCATGCAGACTTCGAATTTTGCAGCCCATAATGTTGTAACATTTCAATGTGTTAATCCTAAATGTTTAAACCGTGATGAAATATATCTAAATCATTGTCTTAATAGACAATGTAATTCTATTATTGATAGTAGAGTATCTAAGAAATGCAATAACAATCTTTACATTTGTGATAATTGCGGATGTTGCTGTTCAAATGACATGTTCCAGAGACGTTTCAATAATTTGAAATTAGCGGGTAGTAATATTCCATTAAACCTTATGCAATGCATAGAAAAAAAATTGGGACACCGTGACAAAGAAGAATATTTTTGTTATAGGTGTGGTGACGAAATGAATGAAATAAGATCTAAAATATTTCATTGTAAAACTTGTAACATAGATTTTGATACATTGAGTTATAAAACTAAAAAGCGATCCAAAAATTCAACATTAATAAATGATATAGAATCAAATTTTTTAGAAGATGAAATGCCATTCTAATTCGAGCTCATAGACCAAGTTAAGAATATTCTTTCATACTTTTGACAATCAAGACAACACTAAAAAACACTCTAGATACCTAGTTCGAATCATAGCCGGTGGCAAGTTTTTATATTTAACTTCGTCTGAAAAAAGAGCGCTTATTCATCGCTCTCTATTCCCTTAAATTTATTAAGGTCTTCTGCCTTCTTGGCTAGATCAACTTTATTATAATACTTAGCTGTTGTGGTAATATTCTTATGCCCAACAAGTTTTGATACTTTTGCAAGGTCCATAACAGCACTCGCATTGGTTATGAAAGTTTTTCTGAATGTTCTCATTGAATATCCCCTTCCGTTCAACTCCAAATCAAGCAGATATCTTCTAAATGCCATACACATATCACTATCATCTGTGTACTCCAATAATTTACCAGTTTTTACAGTATTTCTTCTAAATATATTCCCTGTTTCGTTGATTTTTGCATCGAAAAAGCATACATTCACTCTCTAAATTTGAAATGATAGCAGATAATATTAGGTCTTTACGCGACAGGATTGCTGAAAAATGCATTAAAGTAAACAGGAACCCCGAAGAGATTAAGATCATCGCGGTCTCCAAGAACTTTGGTGTTAATGAAATTCTTGAGACTTTAAAAGAAGGCATACATGATTTCGGAGAAAATAAGGCTCAGGATCTAGATGCGAAGTTTGCTAATTTAGGAAATAAGGTTACCTGGCATTTTATTGGTCACCTTCAAAGAAATAAAGTCAGGTTTGTAGTTAACTCAGCTGATTATATCCACTCTGTAGATTCTCTCCAGATTGCTATGGAAATAAATAAAAGGGCTGAAAAAATAAATAAGGTACAGAAAATATTATTGCAGATTAAAACCTCAAATGAGGAAACAAAATCGGGCATTTCTAATGAAAATGAGATAATCGATATTGCCAATTACTGCAAGGACTTAAAGAATACCGAACTTGCGGGGCTTATGACCATATCCCCCTTGACTGATGATCAAAATTTAGTTAGGAAAAGTTTTAAATATTTAAGTAATTTAAAAGATAACTTAAAATCTAATGGTATATTTTTAAATGAACTCTCAATGGGTATGACTGACGATTTTGAGATTGCTATTGAAGAAGGTGCTACCATGCTGAGAATCGGCACTGCTATTTTCGGAGAGCGTGATTATTCAAACAAAATGGATAAGTTATGAAATTTTCACCGATGAATATTAAAAGACAGGAATTCCGTAAATCGGTCCGCGGATTTGACAGAGAAGAAGTTATGGCATTCCTTGAAAAACTCTCAGATGAGTTTGAAACTTTACAAAAAGAAAATGAACATCTTAAGAAAGAATTTGATGCTGCAAATATTAAACTGAATGAGTTCAGAAAAATTGAAAAAAATCTGCAGAATACTCTGTTGAAAGCGCAGGAATCTTCAACAAAGTCGCTTGAATCAACCAGGAAGCAGTCAACCCTCATGGTTAAAGAAGCAGAAATAAAAGCTTCTCAAATCCTTGAGAAAGCAAGAGAGAGCGCAAATGAGATCCGTAATGCTGTTATTAACCTGAGGGAGGAAAGAGATTTAGTGGTCGCCAGGCTCAAAGCAATCATAAGCTCTCAAGCGCATCTCCTTGAAATGAAAGTAGAAAATGCGGGGGATGAAAAAACACCTGCAAAGAAAATTGAGGGCGCTAAAAAAATCGATATAAACATAGACGAAATTGTAAATAAAATATTATAAGTTATGGACAAATTGATAAAAAAAATAGATAAAACTCTCTCTGTAATAAGAAAACATACCAATGAAGATTACCCGGTAGGAATAATTCTAGGTACAGGTCTCGGCGGTCTTGTTAAGGAAATTGAAATTAAGTGCGAAATGGATTACTCTGATCTTCCATACTTCCCTCTTTCTACCGTTGAATCCCACCGGGGTAAACTAATTTTCGGAAAGATCGGGAATAAGAATGTTGTCGCTATGCAGGGACGGTTTCATTATTATGAAGGTTATACCATGCAGCAAATAACCTATCCTGTAAGAGTAATGAAATTTTTAGGTGTCAAAACACTGCTTGTATCTAATGCATGCGGTGCCTTGAACCCAAAGTACAGAAGAGGCGATCTTATGATTATGCAGGATCATATAAATCTCCTTGGCGATAACCCTTTGATCGGAAAAAATGAGGATGAGTTCGGTCCACGCTTCCCCGATATGAGCGAGCCTTATGATTTAGAATTAATAAAGTNNCTAATCTTGAAACAAAAGCTGAGTACAAATTTCTGCGCGCAATAGGGGCTGATGTTGTGGGCATGTCAACAATTCCCGAAGATATTGTGGCAAACCACATGGGAATGAGAGTGCTGGGGATAAGCATTATAACCGATGAGTGCTTTCAGGAAATATTGAAGAAGGTGAACGTTGAAGAAATAATTTCCGCTGCTATGGCAGCCGAACCTAAAATGACTTTGATAATGAAAGAGGTTATAAAAAAAATATAATGGAAAAGAAAACATTATATCAATATTTAACCCCGGTATTACTCGGGGTGCTTATGTTTGCTTCAAATTTCCTGAACACCCAGATATTCAATTTCGCAGAGCATAACTTTGCCGTATGGTTTGTTCTTTCCGTTCTCTGCTTTGCATGCGGATGGTATATTAACAAAACATTCGGCTGGCACTTTGGCGGAAAAGTAGTTTTTGCCACTATCGTCTCAGCTACTTTAATAAGTATTATTTTAATCTCCTTCTTCAGGGATTATTTTGCTGCTAACCAGCTCTTAACTGAAAACCTTATTCTATACAGCCTCCGAAATGTAACTCTTGGGGCAATGGCTTTTTTTGGTATGGCTCTTGTCGAGGTTCTTACAATGCAAAAACACTACGCGGTAACCGATGAGAAAATGAAGTTGTACGATGAAATGCTGAAGGATGCAAAGAAAGAAGCGGAGCTTGAAATACGCGAAGCCAGGATTGACGCTAAGAAGATTATTAATGATGCCGAAGCTGAAGCTAAAAATATTACTCTGAAAAAAGAACGGATTGAAAGTGAGCTTAAAGAGTTCATCCAGGCTGAAAAAGAATTAATTAAGAAATATGAAGACGCCGGTAAATAGTGTAATGTTCAAACAAAACTTAGAAAAAATAAATTACCCGGAAATAGAAGAAAGAATATTAAAGTTCTGGGAAGAGAATAATATCTTCCAGAAAAGCGTTACTTCAAGGGACGAGAATAAGCTCTTTACTTTTTATGAGGGACCCCCTACCGCTAATGGTAAACCGGGGATCCATCATGTTATGGCAAGAACTCTAAAGGATCTTGTTTGCAGGTATAAAACATTACAGGGTTACCGTGTTGAACGAAAAGCCGGATGGGACACACATGGTTTGCCCGTTGAAATTGAGGTCGAGAAAAAACTAGGCATCAAACAAAAAAGCGAGGTTGCAGAATACGGGGTTGAAAAATACAACCAGGCTTGCAGGGATTCTGTTTTTGTTTACCTTGATCTCTGGGAAAAGATGACTCACCGTATGGGTTACTGGATAAATCTGGAAGATGCATATATCACTCTCAAGAATGAATATATCGAATCGGTCTGGTGGGCATTAAAAACTTTATTCGACAAAGGATTAATATATAAAGGCTATAAAGTAGTTCCCCAGGACCCTAAAGCAGAAACTGTACTTTCTTCTCATGAACTTGCCCTCGGATACAGGGAAACTAAAGACCCGTCTGTTTACGTTCTCTTTAAATTAAAAAATGCAGATGAGTATTTCCTTGTATGGACAACAACTCCCTGGACATTGATTTCAAACGTTGCCCTTGCTGTTGGTGCTGATGTTGATTATGTAAAGATATTACATAAAGAAAAGAAAATTATTCTCGCTAAAGCCACGCTTTCAGTCCTTGATGGTGAATATGAAATCCTTGATGAGTTCAAAGGGATTACACTTTTAAAGAAGGATTATGAACAGCTCCTTCAATATGTTACTCCCGATAAAAAAGCATTTTATGTTACCACCGCTGATTTTGTAAGCACTGAAGACGGCTCGGGTATTGTTCATATTGCTCCTGCATTTGGTCAGGATGATTATGATCTGTCATTGAAATACGATCTACCCATGCTGCAGCCTGTTACACGCGGCGGTTTGTTTACAGATGCAATTACAGATTTTAAAGGTCAGTTTGTTAAAGACGCTGATGCAGGTATTATTGCTAAGCTGAGAGCTGAAGGCAAACTTTATAAAAAGGAAACTATTACTCACTCCTATCCATTCAGCTGGAGACATGAAAATGTTCCTGTAATTTATTACGCAAGAGAATCCTGGTTCATCCGGACTACCTCTGTTGCCCATAGGATGGTTGAGCTCAACAAGCAGATTAACTGGCAGCCCCCCGAAGTTGGAACAGGGCGTTTCGGAAACTGGCTGGATGAAAATAAAGACTGGGCTCTGTCCCGCGACAGGTTCTGGGCTACTCCACTTCCAATCTGGGTCAGTGATGACGGTGACATGTTCCCAATCGGCAGTATTGAGGAATTAAGGGAAGGGTTTATTCTTGAAGGTGATAAACGGGTATCTCTAAAAGATTATAAAGAAATTGACCTTCATAAACCGTTTGTTGATAAAATATTATTTGAAAAGAAGGGCAAGCTTTATAAACGCACTCCTGAACTGATCGATGTTTGGTTCGATTCAGGCGCTATGCCCTTTGCTCAATACCATTACCCCTTTGAAAATAAGGAGTGGTTCGAGAAGCATGCTTTTCCTGCAGATTTTATCTGCGAAGGAATAGACCAGACAAGAGGATGGTTCTATACTATGCATGCAATTGCCACAATGCTCTTTGATAGCGTTGCTTATAAGAATGTTATAGTAAATGAGCTGATCCTTGATAAACAGGGATTAAAAATGTCGAAGACTAAAGGAAACACAGTTGATCCTTTCGTACTGTTCGACAAATATGGAGCCGATGCCACCAGATGGTATTTAATTACCAACAGCCCTCCATGGCGCCCCACCCTATTTGATGAAGAAGGGCTCGTTGAAGTTCAGAGAAAATTCTTTGGTACATTGATTAATACCTATTCCTTCTTTGCTTTATATGCTAATATTGATGGCTTTGATTTCAAAGGTCCCGATATTCCCTATAAAGATCGTCCGGAGATTGACAGATGGATCATTTCGCGGCTCAACTCCCTTGTTAAGGAATATACTGAGTTCATGGATGCCTATGATGTTACAAAAGCAGCCCGTGCCGTTTCAAATTTTACTATAGACCAGCTTTCAAACTGGTATGTAAGAAGATGCAGACGCCGTTTCTGGAAATCTGAGATGAACGCTAATAAAGAGTCTGCTTATCAAACTTTGTATGAATGCCTTATAACCGTAGTAAAGCTTACTTCACCTTTTGCACCATTTATTTCGGAAGAGATTTACACAAACCTGAATTCTGTAACAGGAAAAGAGAAGTTTGAATCAGTACACCTTTCAGTCTTCCCTATTGAAGGATTCCGGGAACCTGAGCTTGAAGATAAAATGGAAATTGCGCAAAGAGTTGTTTATCTTACCAGAGCTATGAGGGCCAAGAATAATCTAAAGGTTCGCCAGCCCTTAAAAAAGATGATGGTTTTTGTCGAGGAATCCAAACGGGATGCCCTTCGGAAAATGAAGGAAGTTATCCTTGAAGAAGTCAATATTAAAGAACTTGTAGTCATCGATGATGATTCCGGTATTGTAAATAAATCTGCTAAAGGCAATTTTAAATCGATCGGACCAAAGTTCGGGAAAAAAGTAAACCCGGTTGCTAACGCCATCAAGTCCTTAGGAAAGGACGAGATAAAAAGCCTTGAAAATGGAAATAGTGTTGTTTTGAATGTTAATGGTGAGAATATTGAAATTTCACGAGAGGATGTTGAGATAGTAAGTTCGGAAATAACAGGGTGGGTTGTGGAAAATGAAGAGGGAGTTACTGCTGCAATCGACACTGAACTTGGTAACGAGCTTATTGCAGAAGGTTTAGCAAGAGAATTCGTTAACAGAGTTCAGAACATGAGAAAAGATGCCGGTTATAATGTTATTGATAAAATACATATTAACTTCACCGGAAGCCCGGAATTAACGCAAGCTGTTTTATCCCATTCATCATATATCACGAATGAAACACTTGCTGAAAATCTATTAAATAAAAATAATTTCATCAAAGGTTTCAAACAGGATTGGAAAATCAATGATCTTGATTGTACTATCTGTATTGAAAAGGTATAATCCTAATTTTTAAGGAGTTCAGATTATGGCAAAGAAAGCTGCAAAGAAAACCGGAGTAAAAAAGGCACCTAAAAAGGCAGCACCTAAAAAATCAATTAAAATCAAAAGTGTGGTTAAAGCCGCTCTTAAAAAAGCTGCCGCGCCTGTAAAGAAAACTATTAAAAAGAAAGTAACACCGAAGAAAAAAAATGATATGAAAAGTAAATTAAAGAAACCAGTAGCCGTAAAGAAAACAATCGCTATAAAGAAAACAGTAAAAGCAGCTCCGATAAAGTCTAAAAAGAAAAAAGCTCCGGTTGCTCCCAAAGTTCAGGTTGAACCAAAGAAGAAATCAACTGCTCATATAAAAGGTTACAGCAAAAAAGAACTGGAACATTTCAAACAAGTTATTCTTGATAAAAGAGATGAAATAATTGAACAGTTGCAAAATCTGAAAGAACAGATGCTCGATCCTACAACCGGTGAATATATAAATGAAAATTCTCCTTATTCCTTACATATGGCAGAACAAGGAACAGATGCAATGGAAAGGGAAAAAACATTTCTATACGCCCAGCGTGAAAATAAGTTCCTTGGATACTTAGAGGATGCTCTTAAAAGAATTGAAGTCGGCACTTACGGAATTTGTGTCGAATGTATNNATTAAGGTAGTTTTATTTGAAAGTACTATTCGTATCTTTTACAGTTTTAATTATTGATCAGCTTTCCAAACTTTATATTAAGGGGTTTTCATTCCCAATCTTCAGGATTCACCACCGGGGAATGTACCAGGGACAAAGACTTCCTGTTTGGGGCGACTTTTTTAATATAACTTTTGTTGAAAACTCCGGAATTGCATTCGGGATTAATTTTGGCTCTGAATTTAAACTACTGGTTTCTCTCTTTACAATTATAGCAGTCATCGCCCTTTTCTATTACCTCCTAAGAATAAAAGATAAACCTCTTTCATTGCGGCTCTCTGTTGCTCTGATCATTGGGGGAGCTGCAGGAAATTTAATTGACAGGATCTTTTACGGAGTGTTTTACGGTTATTCCAACCTGTTTTATGGCCGGGTCGTAGATTTTTTTGATATTAGAATATTTAATCTACTCCTGTTCGACAAACTCTTCGGTAATTATGTTTTTAATATCGCGGATGTCGCTGTAACTATCGGCGTGATTATGCTCATGTTTGCTTATGGGAAAAAGGAATCTACCGTGGGTTTGGAAAATTATCTCTTAGATAATAAGGATTAAATTGCGAGTATTATTTGTTTCATTCTTCTTAGTATGTTCAGACCAGATTTCAAAGTTTTTGGTTAAAGGATTTTCGATTCCATTCTTAAAACTTCATTACGAAGGCATGTTTCACGGGCAGAGGATCAGAATATTAGGTGATTTTTTCCAACTTACTTTTATTGAAAACCCCGGCATGGCTTTCGGTTATGACCCCGGCAGCAATTTTAAGTTCTATGTATCCCTCTTTTCTCTGCTGGCGAGCATCGCCCTCATTGTATATTTGTATGTTGCAAGAACACAATCCCTAAGTTTAAGAATATCGCTTGCATTTATACTGGGTGGAGCTGTCGGTAATTTAATAGACAGGATGTTTTATGGCATTTTTTATGGCTACGGTCCCTTATTTTATGGGCGGGTAGTTGACTTCCTTGACTTTGATTTTTTCCATTTCACAATTTTCGACAGGACATTTGAACGGTTCCCGATTTTCAATCTTGCTGACGCCTCAGTGACAATAGGCGTTTTAATACTTATACTTTTTTATAAGCATCACGAGAAGGAAACTGAAACTGCAATAACCGGTTCTACCACAGGTTCTATTAACCTAAAACAAGGTGCTATAAATGACGAACCTGATAAAGGAAAAGACATTCCACTTTGAAATTCCTTCAGGAAAGAGAAAAGAAAGAATAGATCTTTTCCTTAGTACTGCAATTGAAAATGCTACCCGAACAAGAATCCAGAAATTAATTGAAGCGGATCTCGTTTCGGTTAACGGCAAAAAAATTAAGTCCTCTTACCAGGTTCAGCCAGGGGACTTTGTTGATGTGATCATTCCAATCACTCCCCGCCCGGAAGAAAATGAGCCCGAAGAAATTCCTCTTAACATTATTTACGAAGATGATTATCTGCTTATAGTTAATAAGGAAGCGGGAATGGTTGCTCATCCGGCTTATGCAAACTATACCGGCACATTGGTTAATGCCCTACTCCACCATGTAAATAAATTAAGTAATCTTAATGAACCCGGACGTCCGGGGATTGTTCACCGGATCGACAAAAATACAAGCGGGCTGCTGGTGGTTGCAAAGGATGACTGGACCCATGCTCAGCTTGCAGCTCAATTTTCAAAACACAGTATTGAACGTGAATATTGGGCCATCGTTTGGGGAAAGATGAAGGTGCCTGAGGATGAAATTGATACTTACATTACCAGAAGCAAGTATGACCGGAAGAAATTTACAATTAGCAAAACCGAGGGAAAGCATGCTGTTACTCTGTACAAGCTAATTGAAGAGTACGAATTTGCATCCTTGCTTAAATTGAATTTAAAGACAGGAAGGACTCACCAGCTAAGGGTACATCTTTCCGGTATCGGCCATCCGATATTCGGTGATCCAGTATATGGAGGAAGGGAAATTATGTATGGGGCTTCATTGCCTAAAATGAAAAGCCACATTCACAATTTGCTTGAAATTATGCCAAGGCAGGCACTTCATGCTAAAACACTCGGCTTTATTCATCCCCATACAAAAGAATTGGTTAGATTTGATTCCGAACTGCCGGACGACATGAAAGAACTTATTGACCGGCTTAAAAATTAAATTTGTTTTACTTATTTTAATCATTATGAATAATTATATTTAACCGGAAATGCTTTACATCTATAATACCTTAACAAAGAAGAAAGAAGAATTTATTCCCATAAATTCTCCATACGTGAAAATGTATTTTTGCGGACCTACCGTATATGATTTTGTCCATATTGGCAATGCCCGCTCCTTTATTATGGTTGATATTATAAGGCGCTACCTTGAATATAAAGGGTTTAAAGTAACCTTTGCAATGAACCTGACGGATATTGATGATAAGATTATTAAGAGAGCAAATAAAGAAAAAATAGACCCAGCTATAATCGCAGAAAAATTTACTAAAGCTTTTATGGATGATATCAAGAAGCTTAAGATTAAACCTGCCGATATATATCCAAAAGCAACTGCTCATATGGCAGAAATTATCAACATGATCAAAACACTCGAGTTAAAAAAATATGCTTACAATATTGACGGAAATGTATTTTATGATGTAAAAAGGTTTAAGGAATACGGGAAGTTAAGCGGAAAGAATATTGATGACCTTGAATCCGGTGCGCGCGTTGAAATAAATGAAGAGAAGAGAAATCCTCTGGATTTTTCATTATGGAAGAAAACAAAAGAAGGCGAGCCCTATTGGGAAAGCCCCTGGGGAAACGGGCGTCCTGGATGGCATATTGAGTGTTCGGCGATGAGCTGCAAACATTTTGGCAATACTTTTGATATTCATGCCGGGGGCAGCGATTTGATTTTCCCGCATCATGAAAATGAGATTGCCCAGAGTGAAGCTGCTAACGACAAACATTTTGTTAATTACTGGATACACTTTGGATTCCTGAATATTAATAACGAGAAGATGTCAAAGTCCCTTGGAAATTTTTTCACTGCAAGGGATATACTAAAACAGTTCTCCGCAGAATCCATCAGGATGCTCTTCGCACAGTCCCATTATGCGGGTCCCCTGAACTTTACAGACGAATTGCTGACTTCAGCACAGAAGGGTTTGGAAAAACTAAATAACCTGAGGAATACCATCGAGGAGACTCTTAAGCAGAATAAACCGGGAGTTAGTCCTGATTTTGATTTTGCATTCTATGAAAAGAATTTTGAAGAATCAATGGATGATGATTTTAATACTCCCCAGGGAGTAGCAGTTATATTTGACTTTGTAAAAGAAGTTAATAAGGTAATTACATTAAATCCCAATACCGATCCTGCGTTTTATAAAACCGTAAAGAGTTTTCTTATCAGAACAGCCCAGGATGTACTTGGAATTATTGATTTTTCCGNNTTGGCATTGAACTTAAAGATTCAAAAGAAAAAACTACATTCAAAAGAGTGAAGTAGTTGTCTAGTCCCACCTTTTTTTACTTTGGAAAGGAAATTAAAATTATCCAATCATTCGATCTCTTTTTATCACGCCATAAAATATCTTTTAAAGAGGGAAAACTTTCTGTTTCCAGTCCTCAAACCGCTAAAGATGAAATCAACATAATATTTGATGCCTGGCTTAGACATTTGGCTAAAAAACATATTACCGCACGGACCAGGCAATTCTCCATAAGGTACGGCTTCAGTATTGGGAAAGTTATAATAAGAGGGCAGAAGACGCGCTGGGGAAGCTGTTCCGCCAGAAGAAATCTTTCATTCAATTATAAACTGATGAAATACAGGGAGGAAGTTATTGATTATGTAATTATACATGAAATGTGCCATTTAAAGGAGATGAACCATTCAAAAAAATTCTGGGCTCTGGTAGAGAACCTCTGCCCTAACTACAAATCCCTTAAAAAAGAACTCAAGTCCCCCCAGAAATAAGAATGCAACATTTCGATAAAAATTTTACATTCCCGGTTTACTTTTAGTTTTTTCACATGAAGTTATTTAAAATTGGACTGCAGTTTTAATAATTTTATATTGTTGGTTATTTGGCAGAGAAAACAAGGCTTTTATTTATTGACCTGTTAAGGGGATGGGCACTCTTAATAATGATTGAAGTGCATGTATTTAATGCCTTCATGATCCCTTCCCTTAGAGAGACACATTGGTTTTCTGTTTTAAATTTTATTAATGGACTAGTCGCCCCCTCATTTCTTTTCATATCCGGTTTTGCATTTATAATATCCACACAGAATAAGCATGACGAACTTTTCAAGTTCGGGTCACTATTCTGGAAAAAGGTGATGAGGATAGGTTTGATCTTCTTTCTCGGGTATTCACTTCATCTCCCTTTCTTCTCGCTGGCAAAAATAATCCGGGAGGTAACTCCACAGCTGTGGACATCATTCTATAATGTGGATATTCTTCAGAATATAGGAGCTGGACTTCTCTTTATACTTCTGGCCCGCGTATTTATTAAATCGAACAAGGTTTTCTTTTATTTTATTTTAATTTCATGCGCAGTTTTTATTTTTGTTTCTCCATTTATTTGGGAACACGATTTTGCACAATACTTTCCGCTTCCTATTGCTTGTTATTTTAATTCAGTATATGGATCCTTCTTCCCTCTTTTCCCATGGATCGGATTTTTGCTTGCCGGTGCAGTCTGTTCAATTTTGTATTTAAATGCCCGTGAAATAAATAATGAGAAGAACTTTATAATTCAGGTTGCTGCACTGGGCTTGATACTTTTAGCCGCGGGACATTTTTACCTTTCTCCTTTATTTCCTAAAACATACACTGCCACCAGACCACATCCCATGTTTTTCTTTCAGCGTCTCGGGTATGTACTTTTATTTTTAAGTCTCTGCTGGTATTTCATAACCAAATTCGGAACAAAAGGGACACTTGTAATTGATGTGGGAAGAGAGAGCTTGCTAATTTATTATCTGCACCTTCAGATCATTTACAGGAAATTCTTAAACGGAAAAAGCTTTGATTCGATAGTAGGTGCGACTTATGGGGTTTGGGAATGCTTAATTTATACACTTATGCTTATCATTTTAATGATCATAGTTGCAAAAATTTGGGGAGGGTTCAAGCGAAAGTATAAAAAAGGGGCGCGATACGTAACTGTCTCAGTTATCAGTATTGCTATAATACTCTTCCTTTTGATTCAAAATTATTAAACCTTCAGAGTCATTACTTTTTATATCCAATGGTCTGAGCTAAAACAATTACTTGACCTGGTTTCAGTTTCAGTTTTTCTGCAAGAGCTTTCTTATCAATCATAGCTCGTACCACAACACCAAAATCCTGAGACGAACAATATAAATAAACGTTCTGAGCAATAAATCCAGCATCGGCACCTGAATACATCATCTTATCTTCTTTGGATGCCGTTTCCATCTTGGATTGGTCAGATACATATACAAGATTAAGGGGCGCTATTTTAACAAAATCCTGAACACCTGCCATACCGCGCAGGTCACCACTGGTTACCAGTTCAAGCTTATTCTCCTTTGCTTTATAGATATACACCCCTTCAGGAAGAAATACGTATATGTCTATATCCTGCCAGTTCCTTGCGGAAGGTGCAGTTCTTTTACCTTCATCGGTCCTGTTGATTCCAAATGCAGCCCAAAGAATATTTGAAACCTCCTGCATAGGCAACTGTTTTGTGGTAAATGACCTTATTGATTGTCTGGAATTTAAAACCTGCATTAAAGGCCTGCCGATATCTTTCTGCGGTGCCGGAAGCTGAATTGATTTAATGATCTGAGCAGGCGATGAAAAATAAAAGCAAGTTGCAAAAGCAGCGAAAAAGAGTTTTGAATATATCATTTTCATTCCCTCTGAATAATATGATAATAAATTTACAAAAGTTTTTATTTAACCGGTATAATGATAGTTCTGTTAAACACGATCCTACAAATTATCGTCATATTCCATCTTCTCTTTTTTCTTTTCAGTTTTTCCGAAATGATAAGTGACGCCAAAATACACTATTCGGCCATCGCGCTGCCGTGTTGAATAATCATTCAGGTCTGGCGTGTTCAATGTGGTATTCTGTCTAAGTGTATTAAATATGTCTGAGACTGTAAAAATTAAAGAAATACGTTCATTGAATAGGTCCTGCCTCAGACCACAGTTTACCACATACGACGGTCCAATTTCCCCCTGCGGTGTCAGTCTTAATGAACGGTAATTAGAATTCACCTGGAACATTGTAGTTTTTGTAATATTAAAGTTAAAACTTAAAGTCCCGCTCCACGAATAAGCCGATGATCTTACTTTGTACCCAAGATTTGATGCATCGATCTGATCATAAAAACCAGTAACACTTAACTGTGTGCTTAAAAAATTTGCAACAGAACCGGATACAACAAATTCCAATCCACCTGACTGATCGAAATTAAGATTCTGCTGCGTTGTAAGAATAACACTATCATTAAGCTGTTGGGTTATTCGAGTAAACTGGTTGGTTGTATACCTATAATAAATACCCGGAACAAAAGAAATGTTTTCATAATTGATCTGGCACCCGAACTCCAGCGAGTGGATATATTCCGGCATCAGGTTTGGATTTCCTACCCTTACATTACGCGGATCCTGGTATTCAGGAAAAGGATTCAGATCATCATCATGGGGGCGGTGAACCCTTTTACTATAATTAAGTTGAAGGCTCGCAATTTGACTTAAATTATATTGCAAATGCAAAGTTGGGAATAGATTGAAATATTTGTTGGTTATTGTTGAATCCAGGCTTAGCAGCTGCGGATTCATAATTGCCTGTTCTAACCTTAACCCCGCCATGAAACTAAAATCACCAATTTTATTTTCATAAGTTGAGTAGAGTGCATTTATTTTTTTATTAAGGAAAAAATGACTTGATTTAGCTGTATCCTTTACTAATTTTTGCAATGAATCATCGAAATAATCTACATATAAATCCATTTCCGAAGAACTAAATTCGCCCAAATATCCCGCTTCAAAGGAAGAGTTTTCAGATAAACGATTTTTGTACTTTAGAGTAATCTCTTTTTTATCATCATTTTGAGTTATTGCATCATTATCATAACCGTTGGGGTAATCCGGGTAGCTGTATACATCTGTATAAAAATTCTGCTCGAGTTCGGGAGAATGAGAGATCTTAAATTCAAATTCCAGGTCATGATCTTCTTTCCCGAAATTTAGAAGGTAGTTTAACGAAGCATCATATTCCTTTTCAAGTTCCGGACTAATTCTATGACGATCAAGATTCTGAGTGATATTATCAGCTGCATTGCTGTTTACCTGATAGGCATCACCTGTACGTGTAGCGTCCTGGTAAAAATAATTTCCTTGTAAACCAATCTTATTATATTGGTTAAAATTATATTCTCCGCCAAGATTGGCAAGATGCACAATTGGGCGTCCGTGTTGATTATTAACTTCAGAATAATAGCTTTTGGTCCCTGTAGAATCAGTCTGGTCACGTGAATCATTATTAAAACGTGAACGGTCATCCTGGCGGAAACCGTAATTTCCATAAATGTTGAATTTGCCCGGGTTATAATTAAAATTTAAGTTCGTGTTATACCTGCTTTTATTTCCAAGGTTAAAGGTAATGTTACTGTTTAACCCTGTGCCTGTATTTTTCTTCAATACAATATTAATAATTCCGGAAGTCCCGTCAGGTTTAAAGCTTGCGGAAGGATTTGTAATAACTTCTATTCTTTCAATTGAATTTGCAGGCATCTCATCAAGCACCGTGGCACTGCTTTTATCCATTAATGGCGAGGTCTTTCCGTTTATCATTATCATTACATTCTGCGAACCCCTCAAACTTACGTTTCCATCAATATCAACTGAAACGGAAGGAATGTTCTGAAGCAGATCCCCTGCAGTACCGCTTTTGCTCATTATATCCTGCTCAACATTGTAAACCTTTCTGCCAACCGAATTGTTGAAAGTTTCTTTCTTTGAGGTAACAACAACTTCGTCAAGATCAGTAATGGAGGATATCAACTCAGTTGTGCCCGTATTTAATTTTCTCCCCACATTCCCTATCTTAATCCCCGGTTTAATAAGTTCATGAAAACCGATACAACTGAATTTAATTAAATAATCACCATCAGCAACGTTTATGAAATCAAATTTGCCGCTCTTGTTTGTTGCAACTGCATAGACAACAGAACTGTCTGTTGTTCTTAATAATAAAACATTAACAAAAGGGATTGGATTATTCACCCCCTCATCCACAACAATACCATGAACGTTCCCGTTTTTATTCTGGGCAATGAGATTTATTGAAAAGAATATAAGAATAAGTAAATAACAGTATATTTTGGTCATTATTATAAAGTCAACTCTATTAAATTAAAGGGAAATAAATTTAATTAAGTTGACTTAAATAATGAATTTACTTTTCAGAAAAAATCAGAATTCATATAGAATTTCACCTGCTATTTATATACTGCTGCTCAAAATTATTATATGTCTTTTAGTGACCATCATTTCCTTTTTTGTCTCTGCCATGGTTACGTTCATTATTTCCTTTTCCCATTCCTCTTCTTTTTCCGTCATTTCCTCTAACCTTTCCGCTGCCTTGTTTCAGGACAAATTTGCCATGCTGGGGGATGCCCTTTAACCACAAAATACTTTGAATCATGGCTGTCACGAATAATCTGCTGATCATTTATTCGCCTGAATCAGTTTTGCTAAAGTTTAAATATAGCTTAGCTCTCATCTTATTAATCTTTTTTTTCTTATATTGGAGTTGTTAAGCATTCCAAATGAAAATGTATATACTTTATAATTGTGCTGAAAGTTTCCGAATTGGCGGGTTGAGTATCAAATCACTATATGTTTCCTTTTTACTTCTAATTGTTAACTATATGTCTATTAAAGGAAGGAGAATTTTATGAAGAAAGAAGTCGGTTTATGGATAGATCGCAGAAGAGCAGCTATTGTAACTGTAAAAAACGGGGATATGGAAATGCAGCAGGTTGTTTCCGATATAGAAAAACATGTCAGGTTTTCGGGTGGAGCACAGGATTTTTCTGAAGAGGACATTGAAGAAAGACGATTTGAAAACCACCTTAGAAAATACTACGATGAGGTAATTTCCAATATACATGATGCTGAATCAATCCTTATATTTGGTCCCGGAGAAGCAAAAATGGAACTTAAAAAACGGATAGATGGAAAATCTTTCATTGGTAAAAAAATCCATGTTGAAACAGAAGACAAAATGACCGACAGGCAAATAACAGCAAAGGTAAAAAGACACTTTAACAAAGAAAATAAAAATTAATTGTCTTTCGTTTTACGGCTGTATAAAATAAAACATTATCCGTATCTTAATCGACTTAATGAAAAATATACTTCTTTCACACTCTATTTTAGGAATCCTAAATTTCATTTTCCACATCGCTTTCAGTTCGTTCTGAAGATTAATGCCTAAAGTGTCTAATTCCGGTAAATATCATGCTGATGCCAAGTTGGTTGCATTTTTCAATCACATTTTTATCCCTGATCGAGCCACCAGGTTGAACTATAATCTTAATACCAAATTGGTTTGATAACTCAACATTGTCCTCGAACGGAAAGAACGCATCGGAAAACAGAATCACATCATTCATGCTATTGTTCCCTTCGTTGTTCAGATTAACAACAGTTTTTTCCAGCGCCAGTCGGATTGAATTCAACCTGTTTGGCTGACCAGCACCGATTCCAAGCAGTTGATAACAGTCATTCGTTTCTTTTACTGTAACGATAGCATTAGATTTCACCTGGCGGACAGCATGCAATCCAAATAATAAAAGATCTCGTTTTGATTCAAAATCAAAAGTTGTTTTGGTTACTATTTCCAGCTTTTCATATAACCGGTTATCCTTAGTTTGTGAAAGTAAAGCGCCATTTACAAACTTCAAATCCAATTCATTCTTTGTCAATTCTGGATTGAAGCGTATTACCCGAAGTTTTTTTTGTTTGCTTAGATATTCCAATGCCTCTTCCGAAAATTCCGGAGCTGCAATAATCTCAATAAATTTCCTCTCCTTTTTTTCCGAAGCGTCAAAATTAAAAAACAGAACTGTTGATAAATTAACCGGAGAATTGAAAGCAACAACTCCTCCGAATGCGGAAACGCTATCCCCATTCCATGCCAGGTTAAGGACTTGGCCTGGGTCTTCCCCCTGTGCCAGTCCACATGGATTGCTATGTTTTATTACCACACAACCCTTTGGTTTTAATCCCGAAACCGATTCAATAGCCGCATTTACATCAAGTATATTATTATAAGATAATTCAATACCGTTCAAAATTTCGACATCTAAGAGAGAAGTATCTGTTTTTCGTTCCTGGAATATCATTGCCTGTTGTTGCGGATTCTCGCCATAGCGAAGTTCTTTGCCCCCCTTAAACGATAAACGAAGTGACTCTTCTCCATTGAACTTGTCCATTGCCGATGCAATAGTTGAATCATAATCTGCCGTGATATTAAATGCATCTGCCATCAGCTTTTTCCGCATCTTATATGAAATGCCGCAGTCGTTTAATCTCAACTCATTGATTACAGCATTATAATCATTGGGATTACATAGCACTGTTACAAATTTGAAATTCTTAGCTGCAGAACGTATCATTGTTGGTCCGCCGACATCAATATTTTCTATTAAAGTATCGGGATCGGCGTTTTGATTTAAATATTTTTCGAATGGATAAAGATTGCAGACAACCATATCGATAGGTTTAATGCCGAGAGATTCAGCTTCCGCCTTGTCCTTTTCACGATCAAATAATATTGCAGATTCAACCTGGAAAGAAATCGTCTTCATTCTGCCGGAGAACGCTTCAGGGTTTCCGGTAATTTTGCTGATCCCAGTAATTGCAATGTCATGTCCTTGTAAAAATTTAGCGGTTCCCCCTGTAGATATGATCTCGCACCCCGATTCAACAAGGTATTGGGCAATAGACAGCAATCCTGATTTGTCTGATACACTTATAAGCGCCCGTTTAATTTTAATTATATCCTGCATATTCTTTTTTGCTTTAAGAAAAAATATAACACCAACCACTAGTGTTGACAGGCAAATATAACATATTTCCACCTCTATTAAATGATAAAGCCCCTCGGAAAAGGGGCTTTATCAGTATGAGGGTGTATTATGAAATTTTAATATCTTTATTTCATCAGACATAACTCTTTTCTGAAAGAGGGGAAATTAAGTCCGGTCTCCAGGTATCTCAATAATTTAGGAAATGCCGATTTGAAACGTGATTTCAGGCAATATGCGTCGGATCCCAATTCCTTTGATAATTCAGGATAATCATCATTATCGCAATCACTTGTCGTTAAAATTATTGGGGCATCAAATCTGAGATCCTTTAATGCTGATAATTGTTCACATTCATTCATTCCAAGATCAAGAATTATGATACCGGGGTTATCTTTCCTGATTTTCTTTTCGGCATCCTCCCTGCTAAATGAACAGGCCACCTTGATTTTCAGCTCATTAATGAGAAATGGCATTATATCCGCAAGGAATTCAATATTATCATCAATAATTAAAACAGTATCGAAACCCATAAAATCTCCTTAAAAGAATTACATCTTTAATATATTTTTTAATCAACCCTATTTCAATCAGGGAAATTCTGATATATGATGAGAATATCCCTGATTTTTTGTCCGCTAATCAGTTCTCCATACATTATATTTATATTATGAATTTGAAACAAAAATGATCACAATAGAAGCAGTATTAGAAGACTATATTTACAAAAATGAAGAAACCGGCTACTCCGTAGCTGCTTTATCCGATGGTATAAAAGCCGTGGGCATTTTGCCCGGTATTAGAACCGGCGAAAAACTTAAACTAACCGGGCAATATGAAACTCATCCAAAACATGGTCAGCAGTTTAAAATAGATTCCTTCTCCATTATTTATCCAACCACAACGACATCAATATCCAAATATCTTGGCTCAGGTTTAGTAAAAGGAATAGGTCCAGCAACAGCTGAAAAGATTGTAGATGCCTTCGGAGAAAACACACTTGAGATTATGGATAACGAAGCAGACAAACTACTTCAAGTGGAAGGAATTGGAAAAAAGAAACTTGTTCAAATCAAAAAAAGCTGGCAGGAGCAAAAAGCGGTAAAAGATATAATGCTATTTCTCCAGTCATTCGATATCTCACCCGCTTACGCTTTGAAAATTTACCACACCTACGGAAAAGATGCCATNNGGTTTTAATGAAGATCATCCGAAAAGGATAAAGGCGGGAATCATCTATGTCCTTAATGAAGCTTCAAATGACGGGCATGTTTACCTTCCAATGCAGGAATTGGTAAATAATTGTTCAGAAATTTTGAATATCGATCTATCTGACTCCCTACTTTTATTCCGAGAAATGGAAGACCATGGACTACTGAAAATAGCAAATGACAATGTTTATCTCCTTCATTACTACCGGGCGGAAAGGAATATTGAATATAAAATATCTGCTTTGTGCGGCGGCTCTTCAGAATTTACAGAAAAGGAATTAAACTCAGTAAGATTGAAACCGGGTTATTATTCAGATGAACAGCTTGGTGCAATCCGTAACTCACTTATGCATAAAATTCTTATTTTAACAGGCGGTCCGGGGACAGGCAAAACTACCGCCCTTAAAGGGATCATTGATTCTTACAAACATTTGAATAAAAAAATTATGCTTGCCGCACCAACAGGAAGGGCCGCAAAAAGAATGAGCGAAGTTATCGGTTTCGAAGCCAAAACAATCCACCGTCTTCTGGAATATAATCCACAAGACCAGCTTTTCGCGCGCGATGAAGATAATCCCCTTGAAGCCGATTTACTGGTTATAGACGAAGTATCCATGATCGACACATTGTTAATGAACAGTCTTATAAACGCAGTCACCCCTAATACAACTTTAGTGCTTGTAGGAGATATTGATCAGCTTCCTTCCGTTGGTCCCGGTAATATTTTATATGATCTGATAAAATCTGATAAAATCCCAACAGCGATGCTTACTAAAATTTTCAGGCAGGCTGAGGAAAGTAAAATTGTGGTAAATGCCCATAAAATAAATAAAGGTGAGTTCCCTGCTCTGTTGAATAATGAAACCTCCGATTTTTTCTTTATGCAGGAAGCGGATAATTCCCTTATCCCGGATATTATCGTTGAACGGTGCACTAAAAGACTGCCCTCCAAATATGGATTTGATCCTATGAAGGACATTCAGGTACTTACTCCGATGTATAAGGGAGAAGCTGGAGCTGATAATCTTAATTCTATTCTGCAGTCTGCTTTAAACAAAAATGAAGTGTTAATTACCCGCGGCAGAAGAAACTATAAGGTTGGAGATAAGGTGATGCAGCTAAGAAATAATTA
>PLLW01000016.1 GCA_003141435.1 Ignavibacteriales bacterium | reverse complement strand
TCGGCGGCGACGGCTGGGCTTATGATATTGGTTACGGCGGACTTGATCATGTATTGGCATCGGGAAAAAATGTTAATGTCCTTGTTCTTGATACTGAAGTTTATTCCAATACGGGCGGACAGATGTCAAAATCTACAAGCTTTGGCGCAGTGGCAAAATTTGCTACGGCTGGTAAGACAACCGGTAAAAAAGATCTTCCTATGATGGCAATGTCATATGGTAACGTTTATGTCGCAAAAGTTGCCATGGGTGCAAATGATGCTCAAACTCTTCGTGCATTCCTTGAAGCCGAAGCTTATGACGGACCATCTTTAATTATTGCTTACAGCCATTGCATCGCACATGGTATAGATATGAGCACCGGAATGAAAAACCAGAAAGCAGCAGTTGATTCAGGACATTGGCCACTGTTCAGATATAATCCTGATCTTACAAAGGAAGGCAAAAATCCATTCAAGCTGGAATCCAAAGGATTGAAAATACCATTTAAGGATTATGCATATTTGGAAACCAGATATAAAATGCTCACAAAATCTCATCCTGAGATAGCAGCAAAACTGTTACTGGAAGCCCAGGTTGATACTGAAACAACATGGAAAACTTATGAACAAATGGCAGCTTTACCAGGGACTGAAAATAAATAAAAGGAAATAATATGGATTTATCAACAAAATATTTAGGACTAAATCTTAAAAGCCCTATCGTCCCATCTGCCGGACCATTATCTACGAGTATAGATAACATAAAAGCCATGGAGGATGCAGGCGCGGGTGCAGTTGTACTCTATTCCCTTTTCGAGGAGGAAATAGAACATGAGGCTTTGGAACTAGATCACTATACAGTTGCTAACACGGACTCATTTCCAGAGGCACAATCTTTCTTCCCGAAACAATATGACATCAAAATTGAAGGGGAAGAATATCTTAATCATATAAGAAAGGCTAAAGAGTCAGTAAATATCCCAATAATCGGCAGCTTAAACGGAAAAAAACTGGGGGGATGGGTTGATTATGCAAAGAAAATCGAACAAGCAGGGGCAGATGCTCTTGAATTAAATATTTATATTCTTTCCGCTGATCATAAAAAAAACAGTGCAGCAATTGAGAGCTCATACCTGGAAATAGTTAAATCTGTGCTCGAAAGTGTTACTATTCCCGTAGCAGTAAAACTTCATCCTTTTTTCACTTCTATTTCTGAGCTTGCAGTAAAGCTGGATAAAACAGGAGTTAAAGGACTGGTACTTTTCAATCGTTTCTACCAGCCGGATATAGATCTTGAAAAACTTGAGGTCATCCCAAATGTTCTACTCAGTACACCTATGGATTTAAGACTTCCCCTTAGGTGGACAGCAATTCTTCATGGACAGGTAAAGGCAGATCTTGCGGCAACAAGCGGAATCTATTCAGCAGATGATGCACTAAAGATGATTATGGCGGGTTCAAAAGTTACACAGATGTTGTCATGCCTGTTGAAAAACGGAATACCTCATATCAAGAAAGTTCTCAATCAAATGGTTCAGTGGATGGAAGAGCATGAATATGAATCCTTGAACACTATGAGAGGAAGCATGAGTTATGTGAATATCGCAGATCCTGCTCAGTTTGAAAGAGCAAATTACATGAAAGTATTGCATTCATATAAATAATTTGATCCTTGGATTCTTCAAAAAAAAAACTTCGCTTTTAAGGGCGAAGTTTTTTTAATTAATATCTTACCAGATTTTAACCAGTTTGTCATCTGGCATTCTCATTGGATCGCCCGGTTTAACACCGAATGCTTCCCAGAATTCGGGCATATTGCTTAAGGGAGCGTCAACTCTCTGTTTGCCAGGGGAATGCGGGTCGGTTTTTATCCTCAGTTTCAGCGCTTCATCCCTAATATTATTTTCCCATATCTGGGCAAAACTAAGGAAGAATCTCTGGACAGGAGTGAAGCCGTCAATTTTTTCTCCATTTTTATATTCATCAGTTTTTTTCAAAGCAGTTAGGGAAATATTTAATCCGCCCAGATCTGCTATATTTTCACCTTCAGTCAGTTCACCATTTACATGGAAAGTATCAATTGCTGCAATTGAATTAAACTGATTAACAATAGCTTTCCCTCTTTCCTCAAATTTTTTGGCATCACTTTCTGTCCACCAGTCTTTAATATTGCCTTGAGCATCAAACATTCTTCCCTGATCATCAAATCCATGCGTAATTTCGTGACCGATTACAACCCCCATACCACCATAATTGACAGCATCGTCAGCATCAACATTAAAGAAAGGAGGTTGTAGAATTGCTGCAGGAAAAACAATTTCGTTCATAACAGGATTATAATAAGCATTTACGGTCTGGGGAAGCATTTCCCATTCAGTTCTATCAACCGGTTTACCTATTTTATCATAATTCTCCCTGTTCAGGAATTCACTTGCATTCATATCATTTTCCAGATATGAATCTCTTGACATTTGCAGAGAAGAATAATCCTTCCATTTATCGGGATAGCCTATTTTAATATTAATAGCGGCTAATTTTTTTAATGCTTCTTTCTTTGTATCATCCCCCATCCAATTAAGATTAGTAATACGTTCTTTTAAAGCAAGTATTAAATTATTAACAATATTCTTGGCTCTGTTTTTTGCTTCAGGAGGAAAGGTTTTAGATACATAGACCTCGCCTAATATTTCACCCAGTGCTCCATTAGTTGCTTGCATTACTCTTTTCCATCTGGGCTGTATAATTTTTGCGCCCTGCATGAATTTACCTCCGAATTCGAAACTTTCTTTGACAAAATCAGAGCTTAAATAATTTGCTGCCCCTCTTATTAAATGCCATCTTAGATATGGTTTCAGGTCATTTAGCTGTACTTCTTGTAGCAGGGCACTAACTTCTTTTATAAATCGGGGCTGATTTACATCAAATTCCACGGGTGCATTTATACCGAGTCCCTTGAAATATAGGTTCCAGTCAATACCTGGTGTAATTGATTTAAGAGAATCAAAACTCATTTTGTTATAATTCTTAACAGGATCTCTTCTTTCAACCCTGGTAGAAGAAGCCTTAGCTAACCTGGTTTCAATTTCCATTACTTTGTCAGCATCTTTTTTAGCATCTACTTCATTTTGGCCAATAAGTTTGAACATATTCCTCATGAGTTGGATATATTTTTCTCTTATTTGCTTAGAGCGAGCATCATTATTAAGATAATAGTCCCTATCCGGAAGGCCAAGACCACTCTGATATAAATTGGCAATATTCATCCGGCTATTTCTGGCATCGGCACCTGCTCCAAATCCCCAAAGCGGATTACCGACACGTAAATGCAATAAACCGATTTCCTTATAAAAGTCTTCTTTTGAATTTATATTAGCTATAACGTCTAGTTGTGGTTGGATAGGTTTATATCCTTCCTTTTCAATTTTGACGGTATCCATTCCGGAAAAATAATAATCACCAATTTTCTGCTCATTACTACCTTTCGGGGCTGATTTATTGTTGGCGGCTTTTTCCAGAATATGTTTTAAGATTTTGTTATTTTTTTCAGCCAGAATCTCAAAACTCCCCCAACGGGAATATTCATCCGGGATGGGATTATTTTTTAACCAGCCTCCAATAGCATATTGATAAAAATCAACGGCAGGACTTATAGTAGAATCAATATTCTTTTGATCCAAACCATTCCCCAAATCCAAATCTTTCGAAGTTCCACATCCCTCAAAAATTATCAAAGGAATTAAAAGCAAAAAGGAAAACAATTTTTTCATAAATATACTCACCACTTTAGTTAATAATTTATATGTTAAAATTAAGGATATTCGGTCATATTTATTTACCATTCATGTAAATTTTTTGTTTAGTACCGAATAAAAGCCACTTGAACTTACTATGAAAGAGTATTTTTCCCAATTTTTCAATAGTAAACGAGTACTTTTTCCCCAAGTTAATTTTCGGAGAGCACAACCTACCAACAAACTTATATACCCTTATTAATGACTAAACCGAAAGGGGTAAAATTTGCCCGAAGTTAAGAATCTTTTATAACAACACATTTTTGAAAAGAATGGTATATTTGAATCGCTGGTTATCAGATTATATTATGATCAAAACAAAAAAGAAATATCTGTTATTATATTTGAATACTGGGGGAGGACATCTGGCTCCTGCTAAATCGATAGCCAATTGTATTGAAAAATTATCAGCACATACTATTGAACCAGTACTCATTGATGGATTTGAAAAAGCAAACAAAACTGTACAATACATTGTAGAGGATGGTTACCGAAAGCTGCAGAGCGGAGGAAAATGGTTTTACACATTTCTTTACGCATTGTACCATATCCCAATAGTTACCTTTATTAATGACATGGTGCTTGCAACTTCTATAACTCCAAACCTTGAAAAGAGGATTTTAGAAGAGAACCCAGAAAAAATAATTATCTTTCACTTTTTCCTTATTCGTCCTGTTTATAGAATTATTAAAAAATACGGGCTACAGATATCAGTATTTACGGTTGTTACTGATCCTTTTACGGCACATCCATTTTGGTTTATAAATAAAAAGCAGCATTTCATTTTATTCAGCGAAAGACTAAAAAAACATGCACTGAAAATTAAAGTACCTGAAGCAAATCTCCATGTATTCCCTTTTATACTGGATGAAAAGTTTTCTTCACCTATTCCAGCAGAGAATATTCTAGCTCTTAAAAAGCAATATGGTTTTGACCCGGCCAAGAAAATGGTGCTGATATTTGGTGGTGGAGACGGGATACCAAACGGGAAAAGAATTCTTGAACTTCTGCTTAATCACAAGATTGACTTGAATATCGGAATTGTCAGTGGAAAGGATGAGGAATTGTTCAATGATGCAATGGAACTAAAAAAACGATACGAAGTTCCGAACGTACAGGTTTTTGGTTATGTGGATTTCATTTATGATCTTCTGAATATATCAGATTTCGTTATTACCAAAGCAGGCGCTTCTGCCACTATGGAAATTTTACATTTGAAGAAGATACCGATAATTATTGATTACATCTGGGGACAGGAAAAGGGGAATATGGAATATATCAGGGACAATAAAATGGGAATCTTTGAAAGGGACATTACAAAAATTCCTTCAATTCTGAATGAACTTCTCAATAATAAAGAGAAACAGCAATCCTTTATCAGCAATATAGAAAGTGAAGAACTAAAAATAGGGACTGAGGAAGTAACTAAATTTATTCTATCCGAAAACGTTTGTTAATAAATCCTATCTAAATCGGCTATCTGATATACTCTGAAATCGTTTTGAAACCGTTTTGAAATCGTTTTGAAACCGTATTATTAAAAGAGATAGTTTATTCAAAACTTAAAGTAGATAATCAGTATAAGTTAGTAACTAATAAGAATGATATTTATTTCTTATAAATAATTTTTTGCCTTCATTAATTCTGCGCATAAGATAGCCCCGCCTGCAGCGCCTCTTACAGTATTATGAGAAAGCACAATAAATTTATAATCAAATAAATTACATTCCCTTAACCTTCCGATGCAAACAGCCATACCTTTATCTATATCCCTGTGGAGCCTAGGCTGTGGATACTTATCTTCAGTAAAATAATATATGGGATTTAATGGAGCGAAAGGAAGATTAAGTTCCTGGGGAATACTTTTGAATTCTTTCCAGACTTTAATTATATCTTCTTTAGAAGGTTTAGTTTTCAAATTTACCTGGACAGCTTCAGTATGCCCATCAATAACGGCTACTCTATTGGTTTGTGCGCTAATTTTCATATCATAATTTTTAACCTCTCTCCCTGTAAAAGTACCCAATATTTTCAGTGGCTCCGATTCAAGTTTAGGTTCTTCACCCCCGATAAAGGGGATAACATTATCGATACAATCAAGCCCGGAAACGCCTGGATATCCAGCGCCTGATAAAGCCTGCATAGTAACTACGTTCACAGCATCCAGTCCGAATTTGTCAGCTAATGGTTTAAGTGCAATAACCATCCCAATAGTAGAACAGTTTGGATTTGTGACAATGCATCCCTTACCAAAAGGCTGTAATTTAATGAGTTCAAGATGATCAGGGTTAACTTCAGGTATTAGCAATGGCACTTCTTTATCCATCCTGTGGTTTTTAGAGTTTGACACCACCACATAACCATTCATTGCAAAGGCAGTTTCAATTTCACCTGCAACATTTGCATCAAGGGCTGAAAAAATAAGATGACTCTTTAGTTTAGGTTCACAGGTTTGAACAGTCAATCCAGCTACATCTGAAGGAATTGGGGAAGCCAGAAACCAGTTTACTGCTTCAGAATATTTCTTGCCGGCAGATCTGTCAGATGCGGCAACTTCGGTTACTTTAAAGTACGGATGATTATCCAGTAACTGAATAAATTTTTGTCCAACACTACCGGTAGCACCCAAAATACCCACTTCAATTTTACTCATTTATACCTCATTAAGAATAACTTTAAAAATATCTATCCCTTCTTTAATAATTGCATCTTCCGGAAGAAATTTCGGATTATGCAAACCGAACTGGTCACCGGTTCGGGTTCCGAGCCAAAACATAAATGAAGGATAAAGCTTGGAAATAAAGCCAAAATCTTCTCCTGTCATTTTATAACCACAGTCAATAAACTCATATTTACCTGTTAAGGCTTTTCTATATTGTTTATACAAATTTTTATCTACATCAACCTCTGTATATAAAGAACCGGTCGTAATTTTATATTTAATACCTGAATCCCTTTGAATTGTTCCAAGCAAAGATAATATTTTATTTAAGAATGCCTCTGATTTTTCTCTGCTTAGTGTCCTGATGGTTGCTTCAATTTTTGCATAAGCCGGTATTATATTCCTAACATCACCAGAAATTATTTTTCCATACCCAAAAATAGTCTTTTCACTTTCCCCATTTACCAATTCCTTAACTTTGGTTAGGAATAAAACTAATGCTTCAAAAGCATTCTTGCCTTTTTCAGGGAAAGCCACATGTGCACTTGTCCCGAAGAATTCAATATCCAATTCAAATGCTGATGCAAATAAAATCCCTGGTGTAGAAGCGATCACCCCTTCTTTGTATTCATCAGTTACATGAAGGGCGAATGCTTTATCAATATTATAGTTATTCAGAACACCGGAATTTATAATCTGTTCCGCCCCTCCCCCTCCTTCTTCACCCGGCTGAAAGAGAAACAAAATGTTTTTATTGATTCTATCCCTAACCACGTTCTGCAAAAGTCCATAGAGAATAGAAGTATGAACATCATGTCCGCATGCATGCATTAAATTATTCAGGGAAGCAAAGGATACCCCAGTTTCCTCTTTAATAGGAAGAGCATCTATATCAGCCCTGAATAGATAAAAGTTTCCATCATTTACTTTATATTCAACTATCAAACCGGTTTTAAGAGGACGAAGTATTTTAATATCATTCATCCCCACAATATTCTTAATTAGAATTTCCGTTGTTTTGAACTCTTCAAACATTAACTCGGGAAATTTGTGCAAAGTGTGTCGCAGTTCAACTGGGTCCAGCATGACAGCCATTTACAGATTAAATTCCTTAACTATAGAATCGATTGCCTGCTGTTTATATTGCGCATCGATAAGACAGGATATTTTTATTTCGGAAGTTGTAACAAGTTTAATGGGAATATCCTCTAAAGCACGAAAGAAAGAAGAAGCAACGCCAATTCCTGATCTCATGCCTATCCCTACAACAGAAAGTTTTAAATAACCAGTACGAAATTCAATTTCATGAGTATCCATACCTTCAAATACTTTGTTAAGGGCATTTTCCATTTGTTCTCTTTTGGATTCTATAATCGTGAAAGAGACCACAAGATTTGAATCAGTGTTGATAATAGAGATCATGTCAACATTTAATCCTTCACTGGCAGTTTTTTCAAAGATGGATTTAACAAGTCTGTAGTCAACAGGAAGATTTTTAATGAACACCTGGGTTTCATTTTCAACAATACTGCATCCCGTAACAACGGGTTCTTCGATAATAATATTTTCGTTTACCACGTAGCTTCCTTCCTCGTTTATAAAAGATGAACCACAATATATTTTTATATCAAACTTTTTGGCAATCTCAACCGACCTGCTATGAAGTACTTTGGCGCCAAGACTTGCCATTTCGAGCATTTCATCATAAGCAATAAATTTACGTTTTTTGGCAGCGGGGTAAAGCCGCGGATCAATAGAATAAATACCGGCAACATCGCTATATATCTCGCAGTCAATTTTCAGCGCTGCCGCAATAGCAACAGCAGAAGTATCGGAACCCCCTCTTCCAAGAGTAGTCATTTCACCGGATTCGGTTACTCCCTGGAAACCCGTAATAACTAAGGAATCGAGTTCTTCAAGTAATTGAAGAATCTTTTCGCTATCAAAGTTTAAAATCTTAGCTTCATTATGTGCATCGGTAGTTTTTATCCCTGCCTGGAAAGCATTTAATGATTTGCTTCTTAATCCAATTTCCTTCAGTGCCATTGATAAAAGAGAAACAGATACTTGCTCCCCTGTAGATAACAACATATCAAGCTCGCGTGGATCAGGAGCTGAGGATATCTGCTTTGCCAGATTTATAAGCCCATCTGTGGATTTGCCCATTGCCGATACAACAATAATTACTTTGTATCCTTTTGTTACCTTTTCAGATATTTTTAAGGCAATATTTTTAATCTTTTCGGCATCAGCAACTGAACTGCCCCCATATTTTTGTACTACTATATTCAAGATTATTCCTAGAGTTTTCTTAATTCATCAATAAGGAGGGTCTTTGACCTTGTCTTTTCATCTACCATTTTAATAACCTTTGCGGGTACACCTGCAACAACTGTATTTGCTTCAACATCTTTAACGACAACAGATCCTGCAGCAACAACAGCACCATTGCCAATTTTGACTCCCTCAAGCACTACTGCATTTGCACCGATTAAAACATTGTCCCCAACGATAACTGGATTAGCATTCGGAGGTTCAATAACTCCCGCTAATACTGTACCTGCACCAATGTGAGAATCTTTTCCAACAATTGCCCTGCCGCCTACAACAACATTCATGTCAATCATCGTCCGGGCCCCAATAACCGCACCTATATTCAGAACCGCTCCCATCATAATAACACAATTATCTCCAATTTCAACCATTTCCCTTATTAAGGCACCCGGTTCAATACGAGCATTGTATTTTGTTAAATCGGCAAGTGGAATTGCTGAATTTCTTCTATCGGCTTCAATTTTATATTTTTTTACTGATTCTTTATGCTTTTCAAGAAATTCATTAAAGGCTGCATACTCACAGAAAAGAATACCCCAGTCAGTATTACCATAAAAGTCCATCCCCTTAAAATCTATACTGCCAAGGTCTCCTTTTATAAATACTTTTAAAGGAGTCTTCCGCTGTGAACCAGCAATATATTTTATTATTTCAAATGAGTCCATCTTTTCCTCTTATTTTTGAAAGAGCACTTCATTGAATGAATAAAAGCCATTCTTTTTACCCATCACAAACAGAATCGAATTTAGAACACCTTCGGTAAAAGTTCTTCGTGAAGTAGCAGAATGCGTTAAGCTGATTACCTCACCCAACCCTCCGAATGAAACTGTATGATCACCCGGAACATTTCCCAATCTTAATGAAGATATGTTAACATCCTTACCAATTAAGTTTTTTATCATTAAGGCGGTACCGGATGGTTTATCTTTTTTAAAGCGATGATGAGTTTCGCTTATTTCAATATCCCAGTCAGGAAGATTTTCTTTTAACATTTCCGTACATTTAAGAAGCATTTGGATACCGATGGAAAAATTATAGCTTTGAACCACAGGGAAATCTTTGCTCAAAGATTTCAATGTTTCTATCTGTTCTGCGGATAAACCTGTTGTCCCTATAACCAATGGTATTTTATATTTTTTAACATAACTTATAGTGCTTGCAAATGCCTTTGGAAGTGAAAAATCAATTAGAACCTCCGGTTCTCCCGATTTCCATTCTCCTAAAATATCATACTTGAAAACACATTTATGCCCTGATTCCTCAAGCAATAATTCTATTTCTTGCCCCATTCTTCCAGATCCGCCGATTATTCCATATTTAATTTGCATTATCTTATTCTTTCAATTTCTTTTTTAATAATATTCTCAGAATTTTCAGCAATTGGCCTCAATGGTAGTCTTAGGGTGTTTTTACATAAACCCAAATAACTACATAGAAATTTTACGGGCATAGGACTTGTCTCAATAAACAAGAGATTCATTATCTTCAAATATTTATTATTCAATTCTCTTGCTCTAGTGAAATCACAAGCAAGCATAGCATTTGTAATTTCAGTCATCTGCTGGGGGAATGGATTCGAAAACACCGATATAACTCCAACTCCTCCCAAAGCCATTATCGGAATAGTCTGATCATCATTACCTGACAAAACACTTAAACTATCAGGTTTCATTGAGATCAAGTTTGCTATCTGGGAAATATCGCCACATGCTTCTTTAACTGCAGCAATGTTTGGACATATTGAATGAATTTTTAAAATCGTATCGGGATGCATGTTCATTGCAGTCCTGCCGGGCACATTATACAATATTATAGGAAGCGGAGTTCTTTCGGCTATGTATTTATAATGATCAATAAGACTTGACTGGGTACCCTTATTATAATAAGGGTTCACAATAAGCACACCATCTGCTTTTAAATCTTCAGCAATTTTATTAAGCTTTACTACTTTTCTTGTATCATTTGAACCGGTTCCGATAACAATTGGGATTTTATCGTCAACTTCTGCTATAACAGTATCAATTATTTTTTTCCTTTCCTCTTCATCTATAACAGGTGCCTCCCCGGTAGTGCCAAGAACGACAAGGAAATCAACCTTATTCTTTACCTGGAACTCAACTAATTTTCTTAAAGCTTTGTAATCGACATTAAGATTTTCATCAAATGGAGTTATTAACGCAGTTCCTGTTCCTTGAAACATTTTTATTCCTTTCATGTAAATCAAATAATTAGTAAATGCAAATATAAAATTTAAATTGAATAATACATCTTATTTTTTTATAAAATAATTATTACAGATCAAAATTCCCCCATCGGAATAAAACTGGCTTTAAACAACTATTTACATTCAAAAAGAACAAAAAAAAGCTTATATTATTATTTTTGAAGAAATAAGATAAATGCCGGGTAAAGAGTTATTAAAGAAGTATAAGGATCCTAAGAATTTTTTTAACAGGGATCTAAGCTGGATAGAGTTTAACCGCAGGGTTCTGGAAGAAGCACTAAACCCGGAACTCCCTTTACTTGAAAAAATAAAATTCATATCAATATTTCTTACAAACTTAGATGAATTTTATATGATCCGTATTTCAGGTTTAAAGGAACAGATTGCTGCAAATATTATTGAACCCTCCATCGAAGGATTTACTCCAAGAGAACAAATTCAGAAAATAGAAAAAACAATCCAGCCGATGTTAAAAGAGGTTCTTGATCTTTGGACTGAATCGATTGTCCCTGAATTAAAAGAAAATGGAATATCCATACTTGAGTATAACGATTTAGATGATTCGGAAAAGAAAATTTTAACTGAATACTTTCAGAAAGAGATCTACCCTATTTTAACACCGTTGGCTTTTGATCCCGGAAGACCTTTTCCCTACATTTCAAATTTGAGCCTAAGCTTGGCAATTCTTGTAAAAAAACCAAATGGCGAAAGTCATTTTGCCAGGTTAAAAATCCCTGATATTATTCCTAGACTATTTCAGATTGATAGGATTATTCATCCATCTAAAAAGATCAACTCAGATGGACAGTTTAACGCAAGATTTATCTGGGTGGAAGATATTATTACGGCTAATTTGAATTTCCTCTTCCCGGGAATGGAAATTGTTGAAGCTCATCGGTTTAGAATTACAAGGGATACGGATATCGAGTTACAAGAAGATGAAGCCGATGACCTTCTCAAAGTAATTGAGGAGCATATTAGACAGAGAAGGTTTGGAAGGGTTGTCCGTCTTGAAGTTGCTATAATGATGCCCGAATTTATGCTTGAGACTTTGATGGAAAATCTACTGATAGGACGTGAAGATGTACATATAGTAGAAGGTCCCCTTGGATTAAGTGATATTATAATGTTATATGACCTCCCATGTCACCAAATTAAGTTTCCTCCCTTTTATCCGGTTATCCCAAAAACTTTTGAAGAAGAAGATGAAGATATTTTTAGTATAATTAGACATAAGGATATCTTGCTCCATCATCCTTATCATTCCTTTAACCCTGTTATTTCTTTCATAAAACAGGCATCTGTTGATCCGGAGGTACTTGCTATAAAACAGACTTTGTATAGGGTCGGTTCCGATTCGCCAATTTTGAGATACCTTATAGAAGCTGCTGAAAGAGGAAAACAAGTAGCCGTTCTTGTTGAACTAAAAGCCCGTTTTGATGAGCAAAATAATATATTCTGGGCTAGGGAATTAGAAAAAGTGGGCGTTCATGTTGTATATGGTTTGGTGGGATTAAAGACCCATGCTAAAATGACTCTCATTGTGAGAAAAGAATCGGATGGATTAAAAAGATATGTTCATCTTTCCACCGGCAATTATAATGTGGTTACGGCAAAGTTATATACAGATATTGGGATGTTTACGGATGATGAAGATATTTGTGCAGATGTATCCGATATATTTAATTATCTGACCGGCTATTCTAAACAAACCGAATTCAGGAAATTAATTGTCGCCCCAATAAGCATGAGAGAAAAAATTCTTGTGCTTATTAACAGAGAGATTGAAAATGTTAAAAATGGTGGGATTGGAAGAATAGTTTTTAAACTGAATTCCATTGTTGATCCTGTTATAATTTCGTCTTTATATGAGGCTTCTAATAATGGGGTCAAAATTGATCTTATTATTAGAGGGATTTGCTGTCTTGTTCCGGGAGTTGAAGGATTAAGTGAGAATATTAGAGTTACTAGTATCGTAGGAAGATTCCTGGAACATAGTCGGATTTTCCTTTTTTATAATAATGGAAATGAAGAAGTCTATTTAGGAAGTGCAGATATGATGCAGCGAAATCTCGACCGAAGAGTAGAAATAATATTTCCCGTCCAGGATGAAAAATTGAAAAACAGCGTGATTAAAACTGTACTCAAAACCTACCTCAAAGATAATGTAAAAGCCAGAAAATTATTGCCGGATATGTCTTACCAAATTATGCATCCTCTGGATGGGGATAAAAGGATCGATTCCCAGGAATGGTTAATGAACCATACAATTAAGGTCGGGGGAAGTTATTCTAAAATAAAGATCTGATTCCTTTTATGACCCAATTTTTATAACTTTGTATATTACACATTATTATTTAAGGCTTTCCATTTTATGTCAGATATAACTAAAAGCAGAATATTATTTTCATTAAAAAAAGTTGAGGANNACACTATTACTGTAAATTTTGTCCTGCCGATTCCTTCTAGTAAGTTAACTGATTCACTTAAAAAGAAATTCAGTGATGTTATTAAAAAAGATTTCCCTGCTTTTAAAAATATTAATTTAGAGATAGAGACAAAAGTTGCTACGCACCAGAACAAGAAAAAAGATTCTCTGTTACCGGGCGTTAAAAATACAATTGCTATCGCAAGTGGGAAAGGAGGAGTTGGAAAAAGTACAGTCGCAGTTAACCTTGCTGTAGCATTGTCTAAAGAAGGTGCCAAAGTCGGGTTGATTGATGCAGATATATATGGTCCATCCATTCCATTAATGTTGGGAATAAATGAAAAACCACGAATTAACCAATCTAATGGATCAATGAAAATGTTCCCCCTCGAAAATTATGGTGTTAAGTTAATGTCGATTGGTTTCCTAATTGATGATAATACTCCGGTAATCTGGAGAGGCCCCATGGCTAGTGGTGCAGTAAAACAATTTATGACAGATGTTGAATGGGATGATCTCGATTACCTTTTGTTTGATATGCCCCCTGGTACTGGCGATATTCAATTAACTTTAGTCCAAACTATTCCACTATCTGGAGCAGTAATTGTAACTACCCCACAGGATGTTTCACTTATCGATGCAAGAAAAGGACTGAAGATGTTCTCCAGAGTTAATGTCCCTGTATTTGGGATTATTGAGAATATGAGCTACTTCATAGCCCCCGATACAGGTAACAAATATGATATATTTGGACTGGGAGGTGGAGAAAGATTAGCGAAGGAACTAGATGTCCCTTTCCTTGGAGGAATACCTATCGATCCGAGGATCAGAATTGGTGGGGATAAGGGGAAGCCAATTGTTTATGATCTCCCCGATAGTGAAAACTCAAAAATAATAATTGAAATATCAAGAAATTTGGCGGCACAAGTAAATTTAAGAAACCTGAATGAAGGACATGAGTTGGAAATATCTTTAGGCGATGAAGAATAGAAATTATGGAAATGAAGGACGAAGTTAAGAAGGCGCTGGATTCAATAAGACCTTATCTCCAGGCAGACGATGGTGATATTGAACTTGTAGATGTAACGGAAGATGGAATAGTAAAAGTAAAACTCACTGGCGCCTGTGTTGTTTGCCCATTATCCGTTATAACTTTACGCGCCGGAATTGAAAGATCATTGCTAAGACAAGTTCCTGGAATTAAAAGAGTAGAATCAGTAAGTTTATAATATGAATGAAATTGTATTAAATAGAATTTCTAAATTTACTTTAAGGGGAGTGGCAGTACTCATATTTTTATATTTATGCTATCTCCTTTCTGATATATTAATAGTTTTTGTTATCTCCGTTCTTTTATCCCTCATATTTGATCCTTTTGTCTCCATGATTGAAAAAAAAGGACTGANNATGAAACAATTGATTGAAAAAGTTAAAGTTTATTTAACATATACTCAACTCAGAAAAATAGGAACAGAAGTTCAAAAAACAATACCACTTATAAAGTCCGGAGACTTGCAGGAAAAAATAACTAATTACATTTCTGTTCAGATAGAGAATTCTTTTAATTATTTTTCTACTTTATTTTCCAGTTTACTGTCAACAATAGCAATATTGGTAATAGTACCGTTTATTACTTTCTTCCTTGTTAAGGATAATAAAAAGATAATTAGAGGAATTCTGAATATCGTCCCAAACAAATATTTTGAAATGTCCTATTATGTTATTAGAAAAGTTACATTCCAATTAAGCAGATATGCCAGAGCATGGATATTTGATGCATCATTTGTTGGCTGTGCAATGGGAGTTGGATTATATTTTATAGGAATCGATAATGCCTTGCCTCTGGGAGTAATTGCAGGATTTGGTCACCTTGTGCCATATTTCGGTCCTGTTATTGGAGGCATCCCGGCTATATTAATTTCTTTAATACAGTATGGCGATTTTTCCAGGGTTCCATATATTATTTTCCTTGTTTTAGCAACCTATGCGTTTGATAATGGGATCGTACAACCGTATATTTTTTCAAAAAACCTGGGTATTCATCCAATTATAATAATATTGCTTATCATTGCGGGGGGACAGTTGTTCGGGGTTATCGGAATGCTTTTAGCAATTCCTACTGCTACTGTAATAAAAACTTTTGCTAAAGAAATTTATTTCGCGTTCTCTAATTATAAAATTGCAAAATTGTAGTTTTAAACCATCAGTCTCTTAATCACTTCAACAGAATTTATCCCCTCGGCTTCTGCACTGAAATTTGTTATAATTCTGTGTCTTAATACTGGTATCATTGCAAGCCTCACATCATCAATATTTGGCGTAAACCTGCCGCTCATAACTGCGCTTGTTTTAGCAGCTAATACAAGATACTGAGATGCTCTTGGACCCGCACCCCAGCTTACCCAATCCTTTATAAATTTAGGCGAAATGCCATTATTGGGACGAGTTGTATTTGCTGTTCTTACAGCAAACTCTATTACGTTATCAGCTACGGGAACTTTTCTTATCAATTCCTGAAAAGAAATAATTTCTTCGGCTGTAACTATCTTATTAAGTTTTGGAATGTATTCACTAGTAGTAGTCTGAACAATTTTTACTTCCTCGGCAAAGGAAGGATAATCAAGCCAAAGATTAAACATAAAACGATCAAGCTGTGCCTCCGGTAAAGGATAGGTTCCCTCCTGTTCAATCGGATTCTGTGTTGCAAGTACAAAAAATGGTTCGGTTAAAGTGTATGTCGTTCCTGCAGTAGTAACCTTATGTTCCTGCATTGCTTCAAGTAGAGCTGATTGGGTTTTGGGAGGAGTTCGGTTTATTTCATCTGCAAGTATAACGTTTGCAAAAATAGGCCCCGGTATGAACCTGAAATTTCTTTTTTTGTTTAAAGGATCCTCTTCTATTATTTCGGTGCCGGTAATATCGCTGGGCATTAGATCAGGTGTAAACTGAATCCTGTTAAAATTAAGATCCAGAACCTCGGCAAGCGTCTTAATTAAAAGAGTTTTGGCAAGTCCTGGCACGCCGATAAGAAGACAATGTCCTTTTGAAAGTAGTGAAATTATAAGCTGATCAATAATAGTATCCTGTCCAATAATTACCTTACTGATTTCCTGTTTTATTTTTTGAACAGTTTCATTCAGCTTTTCAACAAGCTGAACATCATCCTTTGAAGTATTATCTTTCAATTTTAATCCTGTTAAATTCTTACTTCATTATAGATTTTACCCTTCAGCTCCTCAATCCATTTTGCATATAGCTTTTGCTTCTTATATTCATCCGCAAGCTTCTTAAGCTCCTGGTAATCATTCTCAATATCTGCGACATGTTGCGCAATCCTTTTCTCAAGATAAACTATATGATATCCATAGTTATCTGCGCCATATTCAATCCTTCTTGGAAAACTAATTTCTCCTTCTTTTAATTTTGAAACTATATCTGATAAATTTTTATCAAGTTGCGAGACATAAAAAGTCCCAAGATCCCCGCCGAATGCATTCGATTCTTTATCCTCTGAATATTTCTTTGCATAATATGCAAATGTACCGAACTTTCTTATAATACTATCCCTTACTTCTGTTAGGAACTCGATTGTTCTTATGTCAGCTTGTTCATCATTCTTTATTTTAATTAAAATATGGCGTGTATGAATTGCCTCTCCTCTTTTTTCAAGAAGCTGAATTATATGATATCCTGCCTGCGTTTCAATAATATTTGAAACCTGTCCAATATTAAGTGCAAATGCCGCTGATTCAAATTCGGGATAAAAAATACCCCGTTTAACAAAACCAAGATCCCCGCCGTTCACTGCACTTGCTGGATCCTGTGAATATCTTTTTGCCATTATAGAAAAATCTGCCCCGTGATTTATTGAATCCAATATCGCTTTAGTTATATCATAGTATTTTTGTTTTTGTTCATTTGAAGATTTTGGGTTCCTGTAGATATGGGATAGCTTTACCTTATCGGGAATAAC
>PLLW01000118.1 GCA_003141435.1 Ignavibacteriales bacterium | reverse complement strand
TGCCTTGTTTGCCCATCGTAGAAAAATTTATCTTTTATATTTGTTGAGAGTGTCAGAAACAATATTGATAACTTTATTAACATGCTCTTTACTCATTCCGGGATATATAGGAAGAGAAACCAGCCGGGGAAAAATGCTTGAGGCAACTGGATAATTTTTGTCTTCTAAATTAAATTCATTTTTATAATACATGTGCTGGTGAACAGGCATAAAATGGACCCCTGCTCCAACATTTAGATTTTTTAATTCTTCAATAAATTGAGCACGGTTTATTTTTAATTTCTGGAGATTTAATCTTATAGGATAAAGATGCCAGGAAGATTCTCTGTCGGGTTTAATTGTATGAAGTTCGATTAACCCGTTATCCTTAAATGCTTCTGTATATAACCGTGCAATTTTTCTTCGGCATTCCCACATAAAATCTACTTTTTTCAGTTGAGGTAAACCTAAAGAAGCCTGAAGATCAGTAAAATTATATTTATAGCCGGGGGCAACCACTTCATAATACCAGGAACCTTCTTCAGAATATCTTTTCCAGGCATTCCTATTGATACCGTGAAGTCTCATTATTGAACAACGATCAGCTATATCCTCATTATTAGTACAAATCATACCTCCTTCACCGGTAGAAAGAGTTTTGGTTGCATAAAAGCTAAAGCATGTTACTTCAGAAATACTTCCAACCTTTTTTCCCTTATATGTGGCAGGCAGCGCATGTGCTGCATCTTCCATAACCCTTAAATTATATTTTTGAGCAATATCAAGAATTTCATCCATATCACAAGGTTGACCACCATAATGTACGGGAATAATTGCTTTTGTTTTGGGAGTAATAGCCTTTTCGATTGCTTCAAGTGATATATTTAATGTGTCTTCAGAAACATCAACCATAACCGGTTTAGCGCCTAAATAGCATACAATTTCAGCAGTAGCAGGAAAAGTCATAGTAGGCACAATTACTTCATCTCCCCTTTCAATCCCAAATGCTTCAAGTGTTAAATGACCTGCAGCAGTCCATGAATTTACAGCGATAGAACGATTTGAGCCAATATATTTAGTAAATTCTTCTTCAAACCTAATTGTTTTGGGGCCCATACTAAGCCAACCAGACCTGACTGTATCAACAATTTCATTTATTTCTTCTTCTGAAATAAAAGGTTTATGAAATAACAGGAAATCTTTATTCATATACGAATCTAATTAGTAATTAATAATTGGAAAAATAAGAATTAAAGATAATCTTTTCCAAACAAATTTACTTGCCTTTTCTATATCTAGCATAAAAAAATGAATTCTGAAAACATGGTTATAATTATATTTATTTTATAAAGAAAGTTGAATCATGTTCGATAGTTACTCACTGATGCGACAATCATTAGTAAAGCCGACAAGATTGAAATATCCCACAATTCATATCATAAAGGGGATTTGAATCATTATTGGTCAGTCATAATGTTTAACTTCTCAAAATAAAGTGGCCCTCTACTATTTACCTGCAGACTTGCTCTTTTTTGCCATTTCTTATTAAAAATCTTAAAAAGTTCAAAATGACATACTCCTCACAATAACTTTTTTGCCGTTTAACCCCCAGATGGCAAAAAATGGAACTTTCGACAGTAAATAGTAGAGGGAGTTCCTTCACATCCGGAACATACCTCAAGTTCTACCTAATTGGTTCCGAACTCTTTGTTCAGAATTTATTTTCCCCTCCTAAAATTCCATACCGGTTACAAATACCTAACTCTTAACTAAGATAGAACTAAGCCAGATACCAGCAAGCAGCATCAAAGATTGCACAAAGACATAACAAAGACACACAACAATTACCCTTATCCCAGTCCAAAGTGTCCAAAAGTATGAAATCGAATATTAAAGTAGCAGAAAAATCATCTCTTAAGAACCCATGCAGAACCATGTAATGCTGGCATATAGACACCATGTTTATCGCATTATCTGTGATCAAATGCACAAAATTATCAACTAAAACATTTTTATGATTAGGGTAAATAATTCGTGGAAAAACAAATAAATTCTACTCCTGTTCATATAGAAAATCTGAAATAATTAGAATTGAAAAGAGAATGGAAAATCATTTAGTACATGATGAAGTGGAAAGAATTACTAAAGGATATTGCCAAATAGATGATGAGATAAACCTAACTAAAGTTAATTTAAAAAAGAGTAACTAATTATCTTTATAATAAATTAATTCTCTTTTTTATTGATTGACTGCTTCTTTAATATTAATATAAAATAAATGGAAATACTTCAGATTTTCCAATCAAATATAGTTCCTTTTTATCAGGTTAAAATATAATATCCCATTTAAAAAACCCAAAGCATAAGATAAATGCAATATAAAAACAGATAACGGAAATAAGGAACCAACGATGAACCCTTTTTTAATAATTACTGGCACTGCAAAGATGGCCAACGATAATATATATATCCCAGGTAAAAATATTGATACCCAAAAATTATGCATCATTATACCAGTTATAGCCAAAATTCCGACACCAGAAAAAAAAGTAATAGGGACTAACTGTCTTAAGGAAATTGGTTCTTTATGTTTTTTTAGAAATGCAATCTGCCAGAATCCATAGGTATAATACTGGTAAAACAACTTGGATATTTTGTTTCTTACATAATAAAAACTTTTAGCTCTAGGTGACAGATAAATTTTCCCACCCATTTTTCGAATCCTGAAACAATATTCGTCATCATGATTAATGATAAATCTTTCATCATATAGGCCAACTTTTGTTAAAACTTCTCTATTGAATAGTGGAAAACATGCCATTTCAGCATAACCTTCATAATCGGGAAACCGGTGTTTGGGATTTCCCACTCCAATCTTGCTTGACATCGCAATAGCTGTAGCTTTTCCAAAGCTATTATTCCCTTGACTTATTATTGGACCTCCAACACCATCAGCTTCAGGATGCTCATTTATTAATTCAATCAAAGTAGAAATATAATCTTCAGCATAAACTGTATGGGCATCACAGATAGCGATATATTTTCCAGTTGATTTCTCAAATCCAATATTAATCGCCCTTGGTTTAAACTTTGCTTTGTTTTCAAAAAATACTATTCGATTATTTTTCTTTATTAACTCGAAAATAATCTTCCTAGTATTATCTTCACTTTCACCATCTATTACCAGAATATCAAAGTCACCCGGAATATTTTTCTGGTTTATCAGAGACTCCAAACACTGGGAAATATAATTTTCTTCATTTCTGCAGCATACTAATATTGATACTATTTTATCCGATATCATTTCACAATAGTTTATAAAATTTATAAGATTCTCTACTTTCCGATTCTAACTTGAAATTGTTTTTCTTGTAAAAATTTATTGCTTTAAAATTCTCTTTTCTGACTGATAAAGTGTATTTTTTATAATTCTTTGCCTTTATTTCTTTTTCAAATTCTTCAAGAAGTTTTTTCCCTGCACCTCCTTTGAAATCAGGATTAGCAGCAATAATATATATGGTTGGGACTTTTTCTGATTCTGATTGAAGGGTACCCCTGAATAACTCATTGATTTTTTCCGGAATAAAACGGGGATTCATTAAAAGCGTTTTAATTATACCCAGTAAATGTTCTTTAATAAAGGAATTAACGGCAATATTTGGATCAATTCCACCTATTACATATCCTTCAAGATTATTTCCTTCATAAAACACATAATTGAACGAAATAGTCTTTATTAATTTATTAAAATAATAATTTAATAGTTTTAAAGAAAAATTCGCTGTAAAATGGGTTTTATCAAATGCTTTTTTATGTAGTAAACTTATTTTACCTATATCTTCGGGTTCAGCTCTTTTAATTAACATTTTTTCTAAAAATAATTATCTGTGTCAATGAAGGTGAAGTTAATTTTATATATTTGAACCATATTTCATTAAAAGCCAGTACAATATTTTTCAGAAATATTGGGAATACTCTTGTATATAACTCCGTAAATTGTCCTGGAAAATGCTTAATAACCTGAAATTTCTTGCTTTTCAAATAAGATTTCAACCACTTAAAATCCATTTTCCTTACCAAAAAATTACCCGAGGATGTTTCAGTCCAGCATTCTATCCCAGCATCAGTTTGTAATTCCTTCCCTTGTTTATTTAATATCAACTTAATAAACCGGCCACTTGTTGTCTCAAGGGCATTTTTACTAACTTCACACAATATAAGATTCCCCCCAGGTTTTATTACCCTACATAATTCATTCAGCGCTACTTTTATCTCCGGAATATGCATCAAGACTCCCCAACATAGCACATTATCAAAAGAATCGTCTTTAAAATCTAATTCAAGCAGACTTGCTTTCCGAACTTTCACTTTAGAATCAAGATTATGAATTTTTAAATTTTCATTACATAATTTCAGAGCCTCGTCTGAAAAATCAACTGCAGTTACTTTAAAACCTCTTTGTGCTAATCTTACCGAGTGAGCACCATTCCCACAACCAGCATCAAGCATAGTTTCCCCTACTAATCTGCCAAGTATTTTTTTTATGTAATCAAATGCGATTTCATAGAAAATATTATTTCGACCCGAATAATATACATTTGCCCATCTTGTATGTAAATCGGGTTTAGATAATGTATTTTGCAGAATTTCTGATTCTATTCTCATTAAATACTTTCTGATTTATTTTCAATTAATTGATTATAAACAGAGATAATCTGGTTAAGATTATCATCCCAATTATAATTTTTACAAACAAATTTTCTACCTGCAGCTCCCATTTTTTTTCTTAACTCATAATCAAAAATCAGTAATTCAATCTTTGCAGAAAGCATTTCTGGATTATTCGGTCTGGTAAAAAAACCTGTTTGATTTTCTACAACCACCTCAGGTAATCCCCCAATATCAGAAACTATAACAGGTTTCTCGCATGCTGAAGCTTCGAGTATTGCAACTCCAAAAGTTTCACTCTCTTCAGTTGAAGGAGCCACATATATATCCAGCATATTTTGGTAACGAGGAATCTGATTGAATGGGATAAATCCTGTTATTATCACTGAATCCTCCAAACGATTATCTTTAATTATTTTTTTTAGATAATTTTCCAAAGAACCCCTTCCAACCAATAATAACTTTAGTGGTAATTCAGGATATTTATTCTTCAAAATAATAAAAGCTTTTAATAAATCCTCAGAACCGTATTTTTTTTCAAGCGATTTTATTGTACCAATTACTATATCATTTTTGCCAAATAAAGATTCTGAATAAAAAGGCTTGAATTTTTCAATATCTATTCCGAAAGGGGTAACGAATATTTCTTTATCAGTATATTTTGAAGTTTCTCTGGCCATTATTTTACTAGTTGAAAATATTTGTTCGCACCTTCTAAAATTGAATTTAATAAGATTAGAATAAAACTCGGATTTTTGTGGAAAATTATAAACATCATTTCCCCACACTGAAATAACATAAGGATGGAAATTAGCAAGTGCGCCGAGAAGGCCATAACTTGAGGCAGAATGTGCATGTAATATATCGCACTTAAATTTCTTTATCACCTGTTTAAGTTTAATAATACTAAATAAATAGGTTGACTTCATCCAATTTCCATCAATTTGCCACTTTACAAATTGAGGAATCTTAAATGCCTCGATCCTGATTCTCGGATCGAATTGTGTTGGATCATATTCAGATAAACCGAATACAAGTACTTCTATTCCTTTTGAATTAAGTCCGTTTGCCCATTTGATAACATGAGCAGAAAATGGATCTGCTAACAAAACCAGTTTCATTTGGATGCCTTTACGGCAACAAGGCAATATCCCAACGGATATCTATGAGATGTAATATTAAAAACTTTTCTGGCAATAAAAGTCTTTGTAATAAATCTACTCAAATGATAATGTATAAGAGAAATTATTCTTGAAAATGAAAATAATTTTGCCAGAATGTCAATAATAATCTCTAGTGCTCCTCCGTACGGATAAAGCTCAGATATTTTTAAACTATTTTCATCACAATACATTTTTAACATGAATTCTGTATATCTGAAATAATCATAAGGAGCTTCATGGATTAAATGAATAAAAGGAACACCGATTATTATTTTTCCTTCTGGTTTCAATACTCTAGTCATCTCTTTCCATACGTTATCAGGATTTGAAATATGTTCAAGTACATCTGTCAATAATATTGTATCGAAATAATCATCCTCTATGGGGAAAGGTTCGTTCAGATTGAATTCATAATCAAGAAACGAAACATCATGAAAAGTACCGCCCCAGTCAACGCATATCGAATCACTAACCAAAGGTCTGTACATTTCGTACAATGCAACATCTCCACAACCCAGATCCAATAGCTTCCCGGTCGCATATTTTGAAATCAACTGAAAATATTTCTCGGCGTGGATATCTGTGATAAATCTATAACCAAGACCAACGTTTTTAATATCCCGGGAAGCTCTATAACAAGCCTTATATTTCTCAAACTTGGTCGGTTTCCAAATATTTTTGTTTTTCAAATTATTTCCATAATAAACAGGAATGTTGATCCTTAAATTACTATTGCATTTTTATCAGAAAAATTTTTAACCTTCCCGCGTTGATAAATAAATATCTGAATAATAAATATTAGCCAGAATGCCAAATCCCTTGTTATGTATCCGTAAGTCAAAACTCCATCAACTTCATAGAATGACCTGAAAAAGACTCCGATCCCTATCCCAGTCATTGTAACAGCCATTAAATAGTATTCCGGTTCATTTCCCTTAAATCTAATTATAGATTTAAATCCCATATAAAAGAATAGTCCGAATAAGTATAGAGCCCCGACAAATCCAAATACACCCATTTCGCTTGTAAAAAATAAAATAAAATTATGAGGGCTGGGTTTTACGCCATTATTTGCAATTTCAACAAGATATGAAGCTGATGAAGGCAAATAATTATAAAATTTACTCGGAAACATATCAGGGCCGACGCCAAATATGGGGTTATCTGATATCATTCCCAATCCAGCATTCCAAAAATACTCCCGCTGCCCTACTGTATCCAAACGGATAAATAATGAGAGGAGATCCTGGAAAGCCGGGATTAACAACAAAATACCAATCACCGCAAAAGAAATTATTGCGGCTTTAGCAAGAACCTTCCGGTTCATATTATATAAGATAAACGACACACTTAACAGAACACCTATAATGGCCGCCCGTGAATTTATAACCATCATAATAATAATGTTATTCAGCAGTATTAACCATAGAAATATCTTCTGTCCCTTGTTAACCTTGCTACCCCAAAACATTGACATTGCCAAGGAGATTGTTATCAATAATAACATTCCCACATAATTAGGATTTCCATATGAACCAGCAAATCTGGTAAGCTGCCCTTCAATAATAAAATTCGAAATACCCGCGCTGGCAATTTCCAGATAGACGCTAATACTTAGTATTATTGAAGCAATTAAAAGAGATATAATATATTTTTGAACCATTTTTGTATCTGCAATAGAACTAAATAAAATATAACAGAGTAAGAAATAAATGAGCAGGCGCACGAAAGCTGCCAGACTATTAAAGTTAATCCCTGTAAAAAGTGTAGATATTATAATACTTATAAATATGTAGGCTACGAGATATATTACTTCAGCCGGAATTCTTGTGTGTCGGTGAAAATCAAATCCGTTTTTCTTCAAAAATAAAAAGACGAGAACTCCTAAACCCCCTATTGTTATAAAATCCCTGGCCTTCTCAACAGAGGGGCCGGTAGCTGAAAGAAAAATTATTATAATACCGGGTATTAATACCGATTCCTTGTAATACAAAATTGCTATAAGAATTAAACTGCCTAGGACAATTATATCAACATACTTTATAAATAAAATTACAGTGGCCGACAATACTATAGATATAAGTATCTCGTTAATCGTTATTTTAATATTGAAGAGATTATATTTCAAGCTGTAACTATTTTTTTTAAAATTCCTAATTCATTTATAAATTCTTTTAGTTTATCGTATACTTCTTTTAAGCTCAAATTATTCATGCATTCAAATACCGGACAACCGATATATCCTCCATTTTTATAGCATAATTTTTCCCATTCTTTCGGGGAACAATGTATTGTTTTTTGAATAAATCTGTGGGCTTTCCCATATGGTAAATGAAACATAGGATTTGTTGGACCAAATATCGTGAAAGTAGGTTTCCCTAGAAGACTAGCAATGTATACCGGCCCCGAGTCATTTGAAACCATCATTGAGGAATTTTTTATTAACCGGATTAAATCTTCAGTTGAACTTGTTTCCAAAACTTCAATTCCTTTTCTATTTAATTCACCTAATAACTCCTTTTTAATCGTGTTCACCGGAATTACAAATGATGTAGAATATTCTTTATTTAATGATAATGACAAATCAATAAATTTTTCCATATTCCATTCTTTGGCACTCCAGCCTGCAAAAGGATGAATCAATATTTTACCATTTTTTTCTATATATACCGGAAAGGTTCTGGAATACTCACTTCTATCGCATTTTATTTTCGCTTCAATCGCATCATAATAAATATCAATAATGTGCGGTTTTTTTTTGATCGGACAAAATGAAGTAAATATTCCTTTATAATGTTCTTCATTTATCCCGATTACCTCACTAGCTCTCGAATTGAAAATTAAAGACGCTGACCGTATTGAACCTGTAAAGTCATAAATAATACCGGGACATAAAAATTTTAATGTTTTTCTTGCAAAATGGCCAGCTATTCTGTCATGGAAGTGCAATTGTTCATGTTTTATAATTACAATTGATAATTCAGGAAATGCAATCTTATATATGGGTTCAGTTTCCGGGTAGGTTAATAATACTATATTCTTTTTATAATAGGCGATAATCTCTTTCATTGCAGGTATAGTGAATACGGAGTCCCCTAATTTATTTAATGCAACTATTACAACATTGCCATTTTTCGTTTTATTTATCACCAATATGTTTCTTAAAACGAAAAAAAACAAATCAAATAACAGATTTGTAATTCTATATAAATATTTATATTTTTTAATCGCTATCGATATTGGCATATTCAATTTGTCAGCTAATTTTTTCTATTAGACCTTTAAATAAGGTATTAAACGAATTCTTTAATATATTTGATTCATAATTGTCTAAGTAAAAGGAATTAAATAAATAGATCAATAGAAATACCACTATCTCTCCAATTCGAATGCCTAAACCTTGTCCCTTTATAATTACAAAACTTAATCTCATTACTCCAAATGACAATATTCCATTTAATAAAAAATAAATTATTGACATATAGGATGATAAATAATTATGAATATTGACCTGGCGTACAGCATAATAAAACGCCATAATAAATAAAAATAAATAGATTAAGGATGTAGATAATGCCAATCCATTTTGATATAATTTATCGACCAACAGATAATTAAATAATATTTTCAGGAAAAAAGCCGCAATTGATAAGTACATTATTAACGCATACCTGTTAATACTGTAGAACAATTTTACAGCAATCAGATAGGCAGAATAAAATACCAGACTAATTATGTAAAATTGCAATGCTCTATGTGTTTGAAGAGTGTCGGCAGCAGAAAATGCACCTCTTTCATAGAATACTTTAAGAAAAGTATCCCCCCAAAAAAATAATAAAAACATAATAGGAACAATTACAAAGCTATTTATTCCCAGGGCATTATTAAAATCCGTCTTGAGGCTTTTTGCTGATTTTACAGATGATCGCGCAAACTTTGAAAATATTGTAGTAGTCAGTGTAATAGAGAAGACAGCGACAGGAAGCGAATAAATAACAAGTGCATAATTCAGTGCAGCTAGTCCACCCGTTGGAATTTTCCCTATAAAGTATCTGTCAATTAATATATATGATAATGATAATGATTCAATTATTATTAAATATAATAAATTTTTCTCGCCATCTGGTTTGAACTTTTTCTTATTCTTTAAATATGTTTTTAGTCCGAGTTCGGGCATGACAGGTCTAATAATCATCAAAAACCCAATCATATATGCCACTATAAAACTTACTGGCAAAACAAAAATTTTGAAAATACCAGTAAAGAAATAAACAATAATTATTATTGTTACATTTATAGCCAATTGTGATATTGCCGGATATATAAACTTAAATTTTGCCTGCATATAGGCAGTTACTATTGACAGCCCAAAATTAAAGGGTAAAGTGACTAAGAATAGAATAAATATCTTGGTCCCTTTAGATTGTAACTCATTCCCTAAATTAGACAAATAAAAACCGATTATTATCTTTGAACAAAACAATAATAGCAAGGAAATCAGAACACCTGCAGTAATAAATCTCCAAAATGTATAATTTAGGAATTCTGATCCCCCCGAATCCGATTCATTTATTTGTTTGTTATATGCAGGAATAAAATAATGCTGCCCTAGATAGAGTACTGCAGTATTAATAACTATTGGTAATGCAGCACACGTTAAAAACAGATCGAACTCAAAACTTAATCCAAAATTATTTGCAAATAATATTTCCCTAATGAATCCAATCCCCTTGCTGAAAATACTTAGACCAGATAGCAGAATTGATGCTCCCGCAATTGAAGTAATAATTTTCTTCATTTCGGATTAAAGATAAAAGATATTGGCACAAATAAGGCGTTCTCGGAGTAATTGGTTGTTTTCAGCCCTTGGGTCAAATAGTTTTTCAGAATATTTGTAATTATTATTTTTCAAGTAATCATAAATATCTATTGGTCTAGTTAAATTATTCTTTCGATTATTCTTTCGATTATTCATCAGGTTTATCCTTTTGGAATTTAACATCCTAAATGCCGTTTAAAATAATCAATAGTTATTTTTAGACCTTCTGCCCGACTCACTTTAGGTGACCATCCCAATACTCTTTTTGCTTTTTCAATATTTGGCTGACGGACTTTTGGATCATCTTCAGGAAGAGGATTAAATACAATTTTACTCATAGTCTTAGTTATTTTTATAACCTCTTCCGCAAATTCTTTAATTGTAATTTCATCCGGATTTCCAATATTAACCGGATATATCTCATTAGACATTAAAAGCTTAAAAATCCCATCTACCAAATCGGACACAAAACAAAAACTCCTTGTTTGCGAACCATCGCCAAAAACCGTTATATCCTCTCCCCTCATAGATTGTCCAACAAAAGCAGGCAAAGCTCTACCGTCATCCAATCGCATCCTTGGTCCATAAGTATTAAATATTCTAACTATTCTTGTATCCACACCATGAAACCTGTGATAAGCCATTGTTAATGCTTCAGCAAATCTTTTGGCTTCATCATAAACCCCACGAGGACCGATAGGATTTACATTGCCCCAATACTCTTCACTTTGAGGATGAACATTAGGATCACCATACACCTCTGATGTTGAAGCAAGAAGAAATCTTGCTTTTTTCTCTTTGGCAAGTCCCAAAACCTTATGAGTTCCAAGAGAACCTACTTTTAACGTCTGAATAGGATACTTAAGATAGTCTATCGGACTTGCAGGTGATGCAAAATGCAATATATAATCTATACGTCCGGGCAAATGTATATAGTTTGTTACGTCATGTTTTTCAAAAAGGAAATTTTCGTTACCAAAAAGATGGGAGATATTATTCGTACTCCCGGTAAGCAAATTATCTATACAGATTACTTTAAGACCTTCTTTTATCAGTCGGTCACATAAATGAGAACCTAAAAATCCGGCTCCACCAGTTACTACGGCCGTGGGTTTAAACATTTCTCCCTATCTCCTTCATTTTTTTTTGCTCTGAATAAATAAACATTAGAGATATTAAAAGAAAAACCGAAATACCCCCTAATATAGATGAAAAGATAACCCTTGGGGCTGTCGGTTTTTGGGGTGGAATAGCTTCATCAAGAACTTCGACAGTCGGCAGATCCCTGTTCTCCTGGATTTTTTCTTTGTAATATTGCTGCTGCAAAAGAAG
>PLLW01000010.1 GCA_003141435.1 Ignavibacteriales bacterium | reverse complement strand
TTGGGATATCGCCAAGCTCTTCATAAATATTTCCGATATTAAAACAGCAGGCTTCATCTGTACTATCAATAATAAAAGCTTCTTTAAAAGCTTCTATAGCCTGTTGAAGCTTTCCAAGATCAGCCAGAGCGTTACCCTTATTAAAATAAGCGCTGGAGAAATCACTTTTGAGAGAAATTGCCAGTTCATAGCTATCGACTGCTTTTTCAAGCAGGTTCAATTTCACATAGACAATACCACGGTTATAATATCCATTGGCACTATAGGGTTCAATTTCAATATATTTATTATATGCCTCCAAAGCATCTTCAAAAAGTTCAAGATTTTCAAAACAATACCCCATTTCATAGAAAGCCTCGGAATACTGGGGATTTATTTCTACTGCTAATTGGAAATATTTAACTGCACCGCTGAAATTCTCCTGATGCTGGAGTAAAAGTCCTATACTAAACAGAGCTTCATCATTACTGGGGTCATTTTTAAGAACCAATTCGAGAGATTCCTTTGCCTGTTCAAATAAACCTAGATTTTCCTCAGTAGCAGCTTTATTGACCAAAGTTTCAGAATCGAAAGGATTTAAGGATAAAGATTTATTATAACATTCCATTGCTTCCTCGAAACGGAACAATCCATTGAGCATAATTCCCTTTTTCAGCCAATATTCGGAATTATAGGGAAAAACATCAAGTAATTTGTTAGAAAGGAAGAATCCATCTTCATAGCGGTCATTTTCAATACAGATTTGGAGAGCTTCTTCGATTGATTCTATAACAGAATAGATATTTCCCTGTTCAACAATCTCTTTTACTCTCAGAATCTCATCATCAATATTTTGATTCTCAATGGGAAGGTTCTCATCGCTATTAAAATAAGAATCTAAAAATGACATTAACTACTCCAAGGGAATAAAAAGGATATTAAAAAGTATGGCTAATAAAGCCCAAAATCAAGATTAAATTAAATAACTTACAATAAATATATTGCGATATTTTGCTAAAAACTCACTTTTTAAGAACTGAAGTAACTTTTTCAGCTGCGTCTTTAAGACTTCCAGCCACTATAAAATTAAGTCCGGAGTTCTGTAAAAGAGTGCTAGCTTCTTTAGCATTAGTCCCCTCGAGCCTAACAACGATTGGAACGTTGATCCGCATTTCGGAAGCAGCGTCGATTACCCCTTGTGCAACCCGGTCACACCGGACAATTCCTCCAAATATATTGATCAGTATTGCCTTAACATTATGATCTGATAAAATAATCTTAAAGCCATTTGCGACAGTAGTTTTATTAGCACCACCACCAACATCAAGAAAGTTAGCGGGTTCCCCACCGGCAAGTTTTATTATATCCATAGTAGCCATAGCCAGACCTGCGCCATTAACCATACATCCTACATTACCGTCAAGTTTAATATAATTAAGATTAAATTTTGAAGCTTCAATTTCGAGGGGGTCTTCCTCATTAAAGTCCCTCATTGCCTCAATATCCTTATGCCGATATAGGGCATTGTCATCAATATTCACCTTTGCATCCAGGGCAACAATTTTGTTATCGTTAGTGATAATCAGAGGATTGATTTCGAGCAGAGAAGCATCAGTTTCCACATACGCTTTATAGAGCGAGGGGATAAATTTAATGAAATTTTTAAAGGCATCTCCTTCAAGACCCAAAGAGAAAGCAAGTTTTCTTGCCTGGAACGGCTGCAAACCAACAGCAGGATCGATCCATTCCTTAATAATCTTTTCAGGGGTTTCCTCAGCCACCTTTTCAATCTCAACGCCTCCTTCGGTGGAAGCCATAATTACATTTTTAGACACAGCTCTATCAAGCAGAATTCCAAGGTAAAGTTCTTTCTTATAATCGAGTCCTTCAGCAATAAAAAGGGTTCTAGCAATTTTACCTTCGGGACCAGTTTGATGGGTAACCAAAAGATTGCCGAGCATTTTCCGTGCAAATTCCTTTGCCTTATCAACAGAAACAGTAAATTTAACGCCTCCTTCGAGGATAAGCTCATCCCTATTACCAGGGTTATAAATTTTCCCCTTTCCCCTTCCGCCAGCATGAATCTGGGATTTTACGACAAACTGATTTATACCTTTTTGCTGAAGGTTTTGAATAGCGCCGTCAAATTCAGTAATGTCTTTGATAGCAATTCCATCCTGAACGGGGACATTATAATTTTTAAGAATCTCTTTAGCCTGATATTCATGAATTTTCATTGAGGTTCCTTTAATTATTCAATATTTTTTTCACTTATGAGTTTACCCTGCATGAACAGCAACAAATAATCTCTTCCCCCTGCTTTGGAATCAGTACCTGACATATTAAATCCACCAAAAGGATGACCTCCGACCATGGCTCCAGTACATTTCCTATTGAAATAGAGATTACCTACGAACAATTCTTTTTTTGCTTTTTCCAGTTTTTTCTTATTGGTAGTATAAACAGAGCCGGTCAACCCAAATTTAGTATTGTTTGCAATTTTAATGCTTTCGTCGAAATTACGAGATTTGATTACTGCCAGTACAGGACCAAATATTTCCTCCTGGGAAATCCGAGCGGCAGGTTTTACATCAGTAATAATTGCCGGAGCGATATAATAACCATTTCTTCCAACCTTATAACCCCCAGCCAATAGATTTCCTTCCTTCCTGCCAACATTGATATAATGCAGAACATTTTTTTCTGCATTAAGGTTGATGACAGGACCTATTGGGTAATTTTTTTCAGCAGGGCCAACTTTTAATTTATCAACTTCCATTTTTAATTTCCTAAGGAAATCCTTATAAACATACTGATCCACTATAGCCCTTGAGCAAGCGGAACATTTCTGTCCCTGGAAACCGAAAGCAGAAGCAGCAACACCTTTGGCAGCATCGGCAATATTTGTTTCTTTATCAACAATTATACTATCCTTTCCCCCCATTTCAGCGATAACACGTTTGAGCCAGATCTGCCCTGGCTGAACTTTTGCAGCAAGTTCATTTATATGGATACCAACTTCCATTGACCCGGTGAAAGAAATAAACCGTACCTTAGGGTGAGAGACGAGTTTATCACCAACTTCGGCACCTGAACCAGGGAGAAAGTTTAATACACCATCAGGAAGTCCGGCTTCCTGCATAATTTCAAGAAATAATCTTCCCATCATAGGTGTATCGCTTGAAGGTTTAAGTACAACAGTATTGCCAGAGACAATTGCTGCAGAAGACATACCGACAAGAATAGCGAATGGAAAATTCCATGGTGGAATTACAACGCCAACACCAAGAGGAATATAGACCAGCTCATTTTTTTCACCAAGAACCGGAGTAATGGGCTGTTCCTGAGAATAACGAAGCATTTCCCTGCCATAGAAGTCGAGAAAATCAATAGCCTCCGCAGTATCTGCATCGGCTTCCGCAAAATTCTTTCCTGCTTCAAAGATCATCCACGCATTTATCTCAAACTTCCTTCTCCGAGCAATATTAGCAGCTTTAAATAAATAATTTGCTCTTAAAGCAGGAGAAACATTCTTCCATTCATTAAACTTCTTGTTTGCAGTTTCAACAGCTATATCGACTTGGGCAGCCGTACCTTTATAAAAGCTGGCAACTATCTCCTCTTTGTTAGATGGGTTATAAGAATGGATCTTATTAACTGTCTTTATTTTTTTACCACCGATTACAATTTCATAAGTCTCACCTAAATTTTTTCTAACCTTATCAAGTGCCTGCTTCTGTTTAACGAGGTTTGCTTTTTTAGAATAATCTGTAAGCTTTTCGTTTTTGAAGGGCTTTATTTTCATTAGAGGTTCTCCAATTATACATATAATAAATGATGGGAAAATTACGGTTTTTGATAGTAATAATGTGGAGCTAAGGAGGTTCGAACTCCTGACCTCTTGACTGCCAGTCAAGCACTCTACCAAACTGAGCTATAGCCCCAAGTATTTAATATTTCCGAGCAAAAGATATAGAACATTTTCCTTTATTTCAAATGAAGGTTACCGGAATTGTGATCGGTAAATTTTTTCTATTGTATTATGCAACGGGTTGCTATATTTTTATTTATGATGAAAAAAATCTTATCTATTTATGCAGGGCTTGCAGTATCAATTTGCCTGATATTACCGGGCTGCAAGGATTCAATAACCGCCAGCGATGTAGACAGCAGAGTAATGCCCCAATCGAATATCAGTTTCGCGGCTGATCTACAACCAGTTTTTGAATTAAAATGCGCTAATTCGGGATGTCATGATAATGGAACAATGGCAGGGGGATTAAGCCTAACCTCATGTGTAAATGCCAAATCAGATCCAGGAGTTATTGTACCATTAAATTCCAAAACAAGCATTATAGTATGGGCAGTGGAAGGACAAGCGGGTATTCAACCGATGCCCCCAGTAGGAATTAACAAGCCATTTACCTCAGAACAAGACAGAGGACTGAAGAAATGGATTGATGAAGGGGCTAAGTGTAACTGATCATTTGAACTCAAAGAGGAGATCTGACTGTACCCATCGTGCCTTTAAATCCAAAGTATCCGGATAAAATGAGAACACTTCTGCCGGTTTAAAGGGTTTAATGCTTCCAAAAGTATATGAACCACTGCTATCGGCATCTAAATAAGCCCACAAAACATATTTCCCCGGGGTGACTCTATCAATATCAAACCTGTTGTCGGTTAATAAAGACCGGGTATAAATATTTTTATCAGCATCTATCCCCTGCAAAATTAAAACAGGTCTTTTATTCAAATCAACATTCTTAAGAACGCCTGAAATTCCAGTAAAGTCTGATCCGGATATAGTTTTGAATTTATATTGGTAAACAGAGTCCCGCCTATTTCCTGCAGCATCGGTAAGCCTGGAGAAGTTAATCTTTATTATATAATCCTTTCTTGCTTCCAGCGATTTCAGAGGTACAACCTGGAAGGAAGCATCATCGGGAAATTTTATATTGAAATTAACAGGGATGCCGGAAGTATCAGTAAAGGAGACTACATTATTAATCTGGTTAGAATCGACTCCATCGTTAAGTAAGAAGGTAAATTTCTGATCGATAAAATCAGCATGGTCAGTTCTATTTGGGGGGATATATTTATAAATATCGAGTTTGGTAGTATCGNNTTATAGGCAAAAAGCATAGGGGTTCTTTTTTTTGTAGTGGAGTCATAGACAAAGAAATTATTTGCCCTGATACAAGCTGAATCAACAGGCTCAGTAAACTTAACGAGAATATGCATTTTATCAGTCATAACCGACGTTAAAATTCGAGGAGCAGAAGTATCAATTTTAGTTAAGAAGAAATTAAGGTTAGAGTACAAAGTATCCTTTTCAGAAAAGGAAACATCATGGGGGGGCATACCAATTTTGTCCTGTTCGGGCTGGAAGAGAAAGTCCCTGTATTGGTCATATACAGCAAACACCCTAAAATCCCCTGCCGGCAGACCTATAATTTTGTACCGACCATCATTCCCTGCTTGCGAGATATAATCAGGCTTAATTTTCATCGGGTTAGAATCTTCCTTCCCTTTTTTATAAGCAAAGATCAGAATGCCGGAAGGTTTATCCTCATACACCTTGCCGGATATAATTTTTTTATCAACCTTACTACCTGTAGAAAAGGAAAAAGTAACAGATTCTGCCATCCTGTTTTTATTATTATAATCGACAAGATCAGTACCTATTGTAATGACATAAGTGGTGCTGTCTTTTAATTTTTCAGGAAAATTAACCCTAACAGAATGCCCGCTCCAATCCAGTTCAATGCTTCCCTTTGTGGTAGGGGAAATAAAAATAGCATCCTTAAGGGATCTCTTATCGATATATTTGGAGAAAGTAAGTTCGAAATAGTCTTCTTTGTAATTGATAGTGCCATCGGGAGGAGATATTTCTGTAATTACAGGAGGGACTCTGTCAATGTCTCCTCCGCTGGGAGGGAGCTGGTTCGCGCAATCAGATAATAATAATCCAAGGCACAGAAGGAAGGAATATTTTATTATGTTATTGATCATTTGGGTAAATGAATGAGAAAATATTTTCATTTTGATGAAGACTGCAGATAATCTCTGTACAGTTGGACATTTTTAAGATGTTCGGTGAAGGTGCGGGCAAATTTATGTCCACCTTTTCCATCAGCAACGAAGTAAAGATAATGATGTTTTTCCGGATAAACAGCAGCAATGATAGCATTTTTACCTGGATTATCAATGGGACCTGGAGGGAGACCAGAATATTTATAAGTATTATAGGGTGAATTTATTTTCAGATCCATATAGGATAATCTTTTTGCACCATTGGGCTGAAGATACTGGATAGTAGGATCTGCCTGAAGTTTCATTCCTATTTTTAGCCGGTTATAATAGACGCCTGCTATCCTTGCCATTTCATCTTTTTTATTTGTTTCGCCGTTAACAATAGAAGCCATTGTTAAAATGCTATGTAAGCTATAATTTTTTTGTGTAATCTCTTTTTTAAGGGAATCGTTTATAAAGCTTTTAAATTTATTATACAGAATGCAGATAATCTCCCGAGGTGAGCTTCTTTCGTAAAGATCATATTCATAAGGAAGGAGATATCCTTCAAAAGTGGACTCATGAATACCAAGTGAGTCCAGCAATGTCCTATTTTTTATTTCGCGGAGAAAGGAAACCGAATCAATAAACAACTCGGCTCTGAAACGGGAAGCGAAAGATTTAGATGAGGAGCCATCATAGAGTTTAACCGTTTTGAGATAATCGGCTCTGCCATTCATGAAATATTCAATGAGATCGAGGTAGCTGAGACCATTGGGAATATAATATCTTGCCGGTTTTATTTTTGTCAGTGCGCCATATATTATTCCTGCAATCTTAAAATTTAATTTTCCCGGAATAACACGGGCATTATATAGGCGATTGGTAATATGGGAGAATGACTCCCCTTTTTTCACTTCAAAATTTACAGGGGCGGTCATGCTATAATAATTAGGCGTAAAGAAGGTAAAATAGAAAACAGCCAGAACTGCTAAAAAGAATATGGCAATAAGTACTATTTCTCTTGCGGACAATAATGATTTGTATTTTATTTTATTTGCCATTATCAATAATGAAGCTCCCCGCCGCAGAG
>PLLW01000051.1 GCA_003141435.1 Ignavibacteriales bacterium | reverse complement strand
TACCATAACCCCCTGGATGTAATATAAGTCAAAATCACTTCTTTCTTTGCTTTATCTTTTTTTATCCTGAGACTTTCCTTAAGCTGCATAAGTGCCGGATGGACACGTAACTGTAGAATCGTATTAACTTTTTTACCATATATGCCTTCAAGTTCTTCCAGAGCATCAAGGTTCCAGGGGTTTAGCACTAAGGGTTTTTCACAAATGGCATCTGCACCGATTCTTAATGCAAACCTGATATGAGCATCATGTAAGAAGTTTGGAGAACAAATAGTTACATAATTAATACGTCCATCTACCGACTCCCTTTTAAGTTTTTCTGCATGCCGGTCGAATCTTTCAAATTCAGTAAAAAAACTAACATCCGGGAAGTACCTATCAAGGATACCGACAGAATCGTGAGTATCCATTGCGGCAACCAGATTATTATTAGTGTCCTTAACAGCCTGAAGATGTCTTGGAGCTATATAACCAGCAATTCCAATTATTGCAAAATTTTGCATACTTCATTCCATTTTAAAATATATTGGTCTTTAAATAATTAAAGTTAAGAAATATATTTCATATAAGTTATTCAAAGATTCTTGAGTTCAGATTTTTATTGTAAATATTGGTTGTGAAAATAATGTTATAGAATCACGCCTCCTCCTAAACAGACATCTTCCTTATAAAATACAGCAAACTGGCCTGATGCTATCCCTTGATCTGCTCTGTCAATTTTAACTTCTGCTTTATTTTCTCCAAGAAAATTCAAATTACAATTGAAAAAAGAAGCCCCATGCCGTATTTTAACTTGAAAATGGTTCCCCTCGGGAGCAGAACCTGCTATCCAATTAAAATTACCTGCAATAAAGTTGTCCTTTGCTCTTTTGGCAATATTTTCTCTCGAGATATAAATGATATTATTATCTATATCCTTTTTTACAACATACCATGGTCCGCCTGATAATCCTAGCCCAGACCTCTGCCCAATTGTATGGAAATAATAACCATTATGAATCCCGAGCTTTTCCTCTGTTTCAAATTCTAAAATATCTCCTTTAATTTCCCCAAGATGATGCTTTACAAAATCGTTAAATTTAATCTTGCCAAGGAAACAAATACCTTGGCTGTCTTTTCTGTCCATATTCGGTAAAGAAAATTCGTGAGCCAGATTCCTTATTTCCACTTTCTTATAAATGCCTATGGGAAATAAAGCACGTGCAAGCTGTTTTTGTGTTAAATAAGCTAAGAAATATGTTTGATCCTTAATAGGATCGGGGGATTTTGTTAATAAAAATTTCCCCTCATAATATCCGACATTAGCATAATGACCGGATGCAACTTTTTCAAAGTTATTATCAATTTTATCATAGAATTGTCCGAATTTAATTAGACTGTTACAGAACATATCCGGGTTAGGTGTTCTCCCTTCCTTGATTTCAGCTATTACATATGAAACAACATTGTCCCAGTATTCATTCTGCAGTGAAAGAATTTCAAGTGGAACGTTTAATTGCTTACAGACACCCCTAACAAAATTAAGATCATCTTCCCATGGGCAATCTCCAAGAAAAGTGAATTCATCCTGCAGCCATATTTTTAAATAGAAGGCAGTAATATCATGTCCTTCCTTTTTCAACAGATTCAGCGCAACAGAGCTATCTACTCCACCGGATAATAAAACAGCTATTTTCATATCATTATCAGTTCAGTAAATCCCAGCTCAAAAATATTGTCCTAAATTATTATGCATAATTGAAACAGTGATAAAACCTGATGATTAATTCGGTTTTTCTATTTAATTTTAAATCTGAAGACAGTCCTATAAATTATACATTAAATATACATAAATTAAATAAGGCTTTAACCTCATTTCAGTCAACAAATAGGATCCCCTATACTTATGAAAATTAAAAATATTGAATAAAGAAGATGAAAATATTTATAACTGGAGGAAGCGGATTATTAGGTCAATACTTAAACATGGTTCTATCAAAAGAATATGAAATATTAACCCAATATAATACCAAACCAGGAAATTGTCTTCAATATAGTTCTGTTCAGTCAGATATAACAGATTATAAAAAAATTGAAGCTAGTTTAAATGAATTCAAGCCGGATATTATTATACATACCGCAGCGGTTTCTTCAGTACAGATTGCAGAAATACTTCCTTCAAAATTTGTATTCGAAGTTAATGTAAATGCAACCGAAAAACTTGCCGAATTGTCTTTAGCCCTTAAGGCTAAATTAATTTATACTTCAACTGACTTGGTCTATGCGGGTTACAGAGAATCGATGCTTAAAGAAGATGGGAAACTAATTCCTGCTTCATTTTATGCAGAAACCAAGTTGATGGGAGAGGAAAAAATAAGAGCTATATCCAATGATTATATAATTCTTAGAACTGGTCTTCTCTATGGATTCGGATTATATGGGTCCACTAACCATTTTAATTATATGTTTTATAATCTTAAGAATAAAAGACCAGTTAAACTCTTTTATGATCAGTACCGAACGCCGCTGTCATTATGGGAAGCTGCCCGGATTATAGCAAAATTATTAAAACTGAACATTAAAAATGAGATCGTTAATTTTGGAGGTAAAGAGAGAGTATCGCGCCTTGAATTGGGTGAACAATTATGCCAGATTGCCGGATTTGATAATTCACTTCTCCAAAGTATATCTATGTATGATGTGCCCGATATATCTGACGCAGCTGATGTTTCTATGAACACACAGAAACTCCAGTCCTTAGGCATAACAGTAAAAAGTGTTGATGAATCGTTGATTGAAATAATGAAAAAGCAGGATAAATAAAGTAGAAACAAATTAGTTTATTTCAAGGTCGCGTTTTAAATATACACAAAAGAAAAAAATCCCGCCTGAGATTTAAATTCAGGCAGGATCAATTAGTAATTATTTCACACTAAACCTACTTTAAGAGCATTAACTTCCGTACTGAAGAAAAATCTTTAGAGTTAATAGAGCAAACATAAATACCACTAGGTAAATTTGAAGCATCAAATGTTACGGAGTATTTTCCTGCTTGTCTAAAGTCATTAACTAAAGTGCGTATTTCTTTCCCAAGTAAATTATATATCTTCATAGTAACAAATCCTTCCTTAGGTAAATCATATCTGATTATAGTTGAAGGATTAAATGGATTTGGGAAATTCTGATATAAATTATACGTATCAGGAATTCCGCTTAAATCATTCTTTATAATTGTAATGGACTGATTTACATATCCATTCTGATAAACGACCGTACCAAGTATATTACCGCTTTGATCAGCTAATTCACAATTTGGTAAATCAAATTGTAACGGTACATTCCCACCAACATATGTAAAATTCAAATTGGTAAGAACTCCATTCGCTATTGAAATTGGAGTTGTGCCTGTAGCATCATACCAGCCAAGAGTAAGAACTCCACCAGAGGCATTATTACTTATTGTTATACCACTATAATTACCACTCAGGCTGTTAAAAGTAAGAGCTGCGGCATTATACTTTATTTTAATATTAAAAGCACCGATATTATTTAAAAGTTGTGCTTTAAGCGAAACAACAACGGGACCAGCAATGCTATGTAAAGTATCAAGAGTTAGCGTTGCAACTGATCCAGGGTTAGGACTGACTATTCCACCAGAATAATTTGTATTCAATGACACAGCATTTATATTACTTATTTCACAAGCAGAATTATTAAATGTCAAACTACCAGTTCCACCGATATAAGTAAAACCTAAATTCAATAAGGTTGAATTGTCTGAAAGAGTAATAGCATGGGAAACATCACTAGCATACCATCCAATTGAAAGAACACCAGGAGATGTAACAACAGCACTAACTGGATCTCCGTTAAGGGTTACGGGCGTACTACTTAGAAATGTAAGTGAAGATGGATTAAAATTAATACTTAAATTAATAGCACCGATATTAGTAAATTTTTTCACTTTAATTGGAATCTGCACATTTGAGCCAGGGACTGCTAATATATTTGGAATTGTAACATTTACAGCAAAAAGATTAACTGCACCAGGAACTAATGTCGCAGGTATATTTACAAATGCTTCATTTGTTAATTCACAGCCTGAACCAAAGGTAATAGTAGTACTATTTAACACTTTGAATTTCAAATCTACCAATTTGCCAGAAGCTATATTTAATGGATTATTTGGAGGGCTCGAATCATACCAACCCAAATTAACCGAATTTGAAGTTGAGCCACTATTAAATGTAACTGCACTGTTTGCTACTCCTAAAAACTGAAGATTACCTGATGTAAAATTCATTATTAAAGAAATTGCAGCGCAATTAGATAAATTAGTGACATTAATAGGCACTAATATTGTGTCTCCCACGTTTGCTGAATTCGTTCCGATTTGTACAGTAGTACTTTGAGCAAAGACAGCCGTGGAGAAGAACAACAGTGCACCGAGTAAAATAATTATTTTTTTCATCATATTCCTTTTCATAATTAGAAGCAAACAACTGGACTTGTAACCGAAGTTACAAGTCCATGAATAATTTATTATTTGTGCTGTCTTTTATTTCAATAGTAACATTTTATGAATCTGCATAAAGTTTCCGCTATTGGATTCTACCTTAATTTTGTAGAAATAAACTCCACTGGCTAAACTACTTGCATTAAAGTTAACTTTATAAACCCCAGCATCCTGAACCTGATTAACCAAAGTGTTAACCAACTGACCTAAGGAGTTATAAATCTCTAATTTAACAGATCCTTGATCCTTCAAACTATATTGAATAGTAGTAGATGGATTGAAAGGATTTGGATAGTTCTGTACAAGAGCGAATTCTTTAGGAACAGAAGCCTTAAATGAAGACGTCTGTAAAGAAGCATGAATAACGCTACCATCTTTATAAGCTAATTCACTTCTTGAGGCATCTAACTGAACACCAAAGGAAGCATTAACTTTAAAGTTAGCTGTTGGTTTGAAGTTCAATGTTAATAAAGTACTATTTGATTTGAGCACAAGAGGTGATTTACCACCGGTTAAATCTGCCCAGCCAATAGTAACTGTACCATTATTATCATTAACTACGATATTTTCTAATGAAGTTGTTAATCCTTCAAAAGTAGCGAGATCCTTTGGATATGTAAAGCTTAAGCTGATAGCTCCAAGTTCTGAAGCCTGCTCTAAAGTAACAGGAACTGAGAATGAACTTGTTGGATTTATCTGCGTTTCGCCTTTTTCTACATGAGATACTGTAAATCCTATCTTTGGAAGAGAAGAAACAGTAAGACTTGCATTTATATCACCTGCTTCAAGAACAAGTATATTCTGATTAGCTACGTTTGCATTATTTACAGTAACAGCAGGAGTTACAAATTGCCAGTCAGCAATTGTAAATGGAGCACTTGAGGCAAACTTTCTTACTATTCCCAAAGCATCTGTATTATTAACAATACCATTTCCATTTACGTCACCAGCTTTTAACTGGATCGGTGTAATAGAGTATCCGGTATTGAAAACAGAAGCTGCCATTAAGGCATCAGTTGCATTTACACCGCTAGCAGCCCATAGATTAGTAGTTGTCGCCGTTAGTGTATAGCTACCGTTTAGAAGTCCACCAAAGGTGAAAGCACCAGTAGCATTTGTTGGAGCTGAAGTAGCTACAACAGTAGAACCCTGCATTAAATTAACTGTAACATTCTTAAGGTTCTGAACAGGAGCAGAAGTTGTGTCTTTTCCGTAAAAAACTTTTCCGGAAATTGAATATAAAGTAACCGGTTTCTTGATTCCGAATGCAAATTGTCCTCCTGTACCCGCTACGAGGTTACCTGTAGAATTTGTTACTCTTATGATTGGTAAACCAGTCGTAGGTTCGAAATTTTGATAATTACCACCTTGAACGACCCATGGATTAGTGGGAACGCTATCACCTAATCTTGTAACTAACCTTAAATTAGCAACATTATTAGTAATAGGAGGAGTGATATTTGGAGGATAACTTCCAGTAAAACCTTTACCAGTCAATTCGATATCAAATTGCTGACTTGGAGACATGCCAAGATCTGTTCTAATTAACCAGCTGAAGTTTGCAGTTGCGTCAACAGTTACATCATCATATGTTAATGGAAATCCAGCTGATCCGGTTGGATTAGTATCCCTGGCTGAGATATAGAAAGTATTCGAATTTACCACTGGGGTATTGAAAGTTAAAGCAACGAGTCTGTAATTAACTCCGTAACCAACCGGGAATTCAAATCTTCCATGATCAGGCAATGTTCCGCCAGCCGTAACACTTTTTGCTACAGTACCAACGAAATAGCTAATATGTTGTCCAACACCAGTTGTGTCGAATACGAATCCCTGGTTGCCGTAAGTTTGAGTTAATTTAACCCAATATGGTGAAGCAATTGTAAACAAACCATTCTTGAAAGTAACTATTGATGCAGTATTAGTTCCGCCAAAACCATAAAGATAAAGATTTCCACCGGTGAGATAAACACTACCAGGTAGTGAATTATTTATTGTTAAGGCAACATTAAACTGTAATGTACCTGATGGGATAGTCCATGTTTGTAAAGTAGAACCAACAAATGCTAAACTACCAGATGTACTACTTGAATTAGTAAAATTACCACCAGCAACATTCAAATTAGCATATACGCTAAATACGTTACCATTTAAGTCAAGGGAACCAGAAGTTAAGGTAACATTATTAGCATTCTCACTGATACCAAGTACTAAAGGAGTACTTGCCTGAATCGTTACGTTTGGTTTAGTACCAGCAACATATTCATTACCTGTTGTATAGGGTGCACCTATATTATAAATAAGATTATAAATTGTTCCGGCAGCAACAGTAGGAATTACACTAAGAACACCACTGTTTAGCTGAATTGTTTCTCCCCCGGTCAGGGTAATTATATTACTAGGAGAACTAGCTGTGAAAGTTCCAGATACTAATAATAGTGTTCCGGCACTTGCGTACTGGAATGGAGCAGCAGTATTTAACGTTTTACCGGAACCAACGTTAATAGTTGTATTTACAACTTTAAGAGAGGCTGCAGATGGAACTTCTTTTGCCATAACTGATGGAGAAGTTGTAATAGGATTATAAACCAAGTTAATTGTTCCATCAAAAACAGGTAATTTATTTAAGGAACTTAAATCAGCAACACGTGTAATTGTAACACCAGTTGCTAAATGCATAACCAGGTCATTTTGGGTATTAAGAACACCATTTGTTAATCTTAGGTTACTCGTTACGTAAAATTCATTTGTAGGAGCAACGAGTGAACCATCAAATGTAACTCCTGAAGCATTAATAATAGTAAGATTCGGTACTGTGAAACCAGTATTCTGATTTACTGTCTGAGCACCAGTACCAACAAACTGTAATTCACCAGAAGTTGCGGTAATAACACCGGTAGTTGTTGTTCTAACGAAATTGCCCTGTAAAGCGAGAGAGTTAATTCCGAGATCAAGTGAACCGGCAGTCATTGTGAATAAGTTTGATACAGAAAATACTCTTGCAGTTGTTGAGGTAGAGGCAAGAGCAGGAGAACCGGTAGAATTAACATTCAGGTTAGAAATTGTAGGATTGCCTGAACCTAAAATTGTACCCTGAAGAATCATCGTACCTGTACCAGTGAATATATTACCAGAAACTGTAGAGACATTATTAACGGTAAGATTGAATCCGCCATTAGTAATAGTACCAGCACCAGTAATATCAAGATTATGAGAAATAGTGCCAACCGCAGTTAAAGTTACTGCAACACCATTAGCTCTTAAATATGGAAGCGGAGAAACTATTTTCAAGTTTCTTGCGTTATCAAATGTAAGATAACCGGTTTGATTAGGATCAAATGTACTGGTTGCATTCTGAACATAATCACCGAAAGTCATATGTAATTGATTTGGTAATAAACCTATACTAACAACACCAGTATTCTGAGTAATTCCTAAGGAATCATATACCGGAGTAGTTAAAGTAAAGCTTGATCCACCTAAAACTACTGGACCAACAATTGACTGGTTCCAGCCGGCAATGAGGTTGCTGTAAGTACCCATACCAAGACTTACTATAGAACTGGCAAGTGTAGTGAAGGTACCTGCAAAATTGTTTATACCGGTAAATGTACATGATCCAATTGAAGCAACAGAAGTATTACCAATTGCAGAAGCGCCTGAAGGATAGGTGGCGTTTCCACCATTTATAGTTACTGTAGCACCAGTAACACTGAAAAGCGCGCCAGATGCTGTAACAAATGAACCAGCTATCGTATGAGTTAAACCAGTGCCTGTTAAAACAAAAGCATTAGGATTATTTTGTCTGACAGTAGCACCAGATGCAATTATAAGTGTACCACCAAAGTTAAGATTTGAAGCTGGCAGATCATTGTTAAAATTACCTGTTGTAGCAACAGTCCAGGACCTAACGTTTGCAGGTGTTTGGATAATTTCTGATGCAACAGGTTGATTAGCAAGCAATGCACCTAAATAAGTAACATCATATTGAACGCCAGCAGCATTAAAAGTACCACCAACCTGGAAAATGCCAGGAGATTTTTGAGGAAATCTGTAAATGCTTGCAACGCTACCAACTGGTGAAAAATCACCACCTGTAACATTGAGTGTACCTGTTGCAAGTGTTAAACGACCTGTCCATTCAACTGCTGTACCGTTAACATCGGCAAAATTACCAACGCCAACGTCAATAGTAATATATGAATAAGGTGATGAACCGGTGATAACATAAGTAGCACCAGATGCTGCACCAATCACACCACCGTTAACGGTAGTAAAACCACCAACAACAACTCCACCACCGCTGCCGGATGTAACAGTATAAATACCATTATTAGTAATTGTATTAGTTGTACCATTTATGATAAGATTTAACGTAGCCATATTCAGGTTAGTATTTGCAGAAATCAATACATTACCTGAAGCTCTTATTGAGTTCAATACGTTGATGATACCGCCGGTGTTGGTAAAAGTTAACTTACCAACCTGGAATAATGTACCGCCATTTATATTCTGAGCTGTAGTACCATTAATTAAAAGGGTAGAACCAACAGCAGCGTTAAAAGCGCCATCTGTTCTTGTGAAATCGCCAGTTATTTTAAATGTAGCAGTTCCATTAAGATAGAAAGCTATAGCTGAAATTACTTCAGAATAATTACCGGTTGTTAATAAGATATTATCAGCGACAGTAATTGTACCTGCATTCTGAGTTAAGCTTCCGAGAATAATATTATTCGTACCAAAGGTTGTAGTACCTGCACCGCTTTTTATTAAAGCTGGGAAAGTACCTCCATTAAATGAATTGCTACCTGAATTTGAAATAGTAACACTCCCGGAAGTACCATTTATAGTTCCTCCATTTGTAGCATGAGCAATATTTCCGGAAAGAGTTAAGGTGTTACCGGCTAAGTTAATAGTTCCGGTATTAGTTAAAATATCAGCAATGCTGAATGAAGCATAAGCAGTGACTATATTTGTGTTACCGAAAGTACTGCTAAAAGCAGAGGTACCATTAATCGTTAAAGGACCAGAGTTTGTAGCAGCTCCGGTTACAGTGGAAGCACCTATTCCACAGGTATCGGTATTTGCGAATGTTCCGGCAACTGTTAATCCTTGAGTAGTAGCTGTACCGCCATTGGTAAAATTACCGGTGAGAGAAATAGCGCCAGTAATATTTAATGTACCGCCCAGAACATTTGAAACCAATCCGATCTGAGAACCTGAAGCCGTACCAGCAAGATTTAGGGTTCCAGGAGAAGTTGCATTTGTAATATTCAAAGTTACAAATTTATTAGCATTCGTTCCTGTTCCTGTTTTGGTAGCAGTAATTTGACCGATTGTTAATGTACCTGCTCCGTTATTTCGAACAGGGGCAATCACACCCCAACCCTGATTAGTTCCAGTATAAACATAGTTATTAAGCGTAACGGTTGAACTGATAAGTATCGAACCGCCATTTTGATTTTCAATGAGATATAGAGGGGTAGAAGTAAAGTCTCTGTCAGCCGTAAGTATATCTACATTATATGTAAGAGGCTGAGAAAAAGTAATATTATTTATCGATGAATTTATAATTTGAGGTATATAACCAAGAGTATTATTATTTCCTATTTTAGCTGTAATAGCGCCGCCAAATAAAGCGGAGCCAGTACCGGAATTTACTATAGAGTTATAATTCAAAGTAACAGCACCATTAACCGTAAGAGAACCGGCATTGGCAATATTGACTGGAGATGTATTAGTTGAAAAAGTTGTTATACCGCCAGTAATAGTTAGCGTGCCTGAAGCAGCATTGGTTAAAGAAGAATTAGCCGAAAATACAAGATTACCGGTAATATCAACATTTGCTGTATTATTACTAAAACCAGTTGTAGCGCCAGTTATTGTAACGTTAGAACCGAAAGAAGCAGAAGTACCGCTTAATGTGACATCTCTGGCAGAAAGTGTACTTACGAACTGTGAAGTTCCTGCTGATTGTAAGAATGACCCAAGAGTGGTAACAGCAGCACTAAAAATTGTATTTCCAGTTGTCTGAGTGATTCCACCGCCGACTGTACTGATAGCACTTGGAAAAGTTAAGGTTGTTCCTGCAGTTTTACTGATAGTAATTGAACCCGCAGAACCATAGTTAGATAATTGTCCTTCTTTACCAGCAGTGAAAGTACCATCACCAGAATAGTTTAATACTATATTAGTATTCATGGTTGGAGCTGCAGTTGTAAAAGAAGATGCGTTAAAGATATTTATTGTTTCAGTAGCTACGGCAAAGGTCCAGCTTAAAGCAGCATCAAGGTTAATTGTACTTGAATGCGGAGCACTACTGCCGAGAGTAATTGATCCACCCGTTTGTAGTAAATATGCACCACCACTGCTATAACCAACAATATTCAATGTACCGCCATTCACATTATAAATAACATTACCTGCAGTAAGTCTTATAATATCGTCAAGCAATGTATATAGGTGAATCGTAAGACCTGTTGTAAGATTGGGATATGCTGTCGTATTGATATTTACGTCAGAACCTGAACCGTCAGCGCCATTGTATGTACCGGCTGCAATCCACAATGTTCCACTATTAGCAAGATTGGACAAGCCGGCATTTATTGTCGCCTTTGGTCCTGATCCTGCAGGATTATTAATAGAATGTTCACCTGTATAGGTGTCCGAGCCATTTGTTACGTCAACGTAAACCTGGCTATAGGGTTGTGCCCAAGCTGATGAGGTCAGCAAGGTAACAATGAAAATAAGAAAGCTTGCTTTCTTAAAGAAGTCATTGATTTTCATTTTATTCTCCTAAATGATTGGAAATAGTTACTAAATAAGAAGTGTTTACAAGTTTATGAATATATATACCGACTATTGTACGACTAAAATTTTTTGTCACTACTTTTCCTCCGAAAGTTTTATTTATTGTACTATGATTTTTTTTCATTAAATTTTTCAATCTCTAAATATCTTTAACATTAGTTCCGGTAATGAATGTATGTTCATTTTAACGAATATATTTTTAAAATGTGTGTTTACGGTATGATAGCTTATGCACAATATTTCAGCAATCTTCTTTTTGTCGTATCCCTGAATGATATAATTAATTATTTCTTTTTCTCTGTTTGATAGCGGAAAGAGATATTTCGGTTTCGATTTTATGTCCATAATCACAATACTCATGAAACCTGTTCTTTTAAATTCACATGTTTAGTAAATAAATATTTTAGCAGCAAAATTAACATATTAGAAAATAAAAAATATCTTTCGGAAATAAATATCCGATTAATAATTTATAAATCCATACCATATTTATGGTATATTCAATAGTTCAAGTTATTATTGAAAAAACACATAAGTTGATCACAATGACAATATTTCTAACATCAGCATGTTATTAAATTGTTATAGCATAACTGTGGTATAAAAAATATTTGTTATTCAACAGCAACCTTTCACCGAACAAAAAAATAATGTTTTCCACTTATAAAATCTAAAGAAATAAAATTAACAAAAAAAGTATTTCAAATATTTTTTGAATTTTCTAACTACAGAATTTACCTTTAAACATAATTCTTTTTTTTCAAATAAAATAAAAAATACACCATAAAAAATTGTTAAGCCGTCAGTTAATTTTTAACAGCTCTTAAAACAATTATACCTGTGAATTTATTTACATTGAATATATAATTGGACAACTGATCTTTAGAAATTTCTACCTTGGCATTAGGCTGAGGCGCATGTAATAAATGTATTGATCCGTCATTTCCCTTTACAACAATTCCTACATGACCAACATCCAAACCTTTAACTGACGTTGTAAAAGCAATCAGATCACCATCCTTTAATTTTTGTTCCACAGATTTCACTTTATCTTTTGGGATATAAAAATAGTTCCTGCCATTTATTGAATCTTCCTGAGTTTGTATAACAGAAACAAATGAAGAATTTTCTTTCAATTGTTTATAAAAGGAAGGATGACCTGACATGAAATTAATTTGAAATTTAACAGGAACACCGCCTAAGTTTTTCGTAATATCTTGTATCACATCCTTTTTAACATTATCAAATATCCAATCAGAGAAATAATGCAACCTGGAAGTATAACCGTTAATTTTTCCATTACGATAACGGATATATGTAAGTTCTTTAAGGTAATTATCAAAATCAGTAGAATCTTTTTTTATAAGACGGGCAAAGGCAAGAACATTCTCAAGAAAGGTTGTACAGTCAAGTTCTGTTAAATTTACTACTAACTTCTCTACCCCATCCGTTTCAAGTGTATGAGCTTTATAGTCTATACCTATAAAACTTTCCCCTATTCTAACTATTACATCACCAATCGGTTTTGATTTAAGATTTGTACTTTCGGCTAATTTAAATTTTTCTCTACAGATTTCAATGTCTCTTTTTGTATAAACCTGGCAAATTTGAACAGTCTGACAGAAATAAAGAAGAGAAATAAACAAAAACAATTTCATATTATGTCTTCGCTGGCAGGCTGCCCGGTATATTCCTCTATTTGTCTTGCATGAGCAAGATTTTCAAACCGTGCATATTCCTTTATAAAAGCAAGTCTAACATCTCCTATGGGACCATTCCTCTGCTTCCCAACAATAACCTCAGCAACCCCTTCATTAGAATTACCATTTTCATCCCTTTGTATTCCATAATACTCCGGGCGGTTTAGGAAAATGACGACATCTGCATCTTGTTCTATGGAACCGGATTCTCTCAAATCTGAAAGTTGGGGGCGTTTATCTGTTCTTGCTTCAACAGCTCTATTAAGCTGCGCCAATGCAATTACGGGGATATTTAATTCTTTTGCCAATGCTTTAAGTGACCTTGATATATGAGAAATTTCTCTCTCGCGACTTTCAACCTTAGCCGGTCCTGTCATAAGTTGAAGATAATCTATAATTATTAAACCGATATTTTTCTCAACTTTTAATCTTCTTGCTTTAGCTCTAATTTCAAGAATTGATTGAGCAGGAGTATCATCAACATATATTGGGGCTTCAATCAGCTTATGGGCATTCCTGCTTAATTTTGCCCCTTCATCCACAGGCAACTTACCTGTTCTCACGAGATGAGCATTTAATCTTCCTTCCGCACAAAGCATTCTTATTACCAACTGCATAGTTGACATTTCAAGGCTGAAAATTCCGACCGGGACATTATGATCGATAGCAGCATTTCTTGTTAATGTTAATGCAAATGCCGTTTTACCCATCGAAGGACGTGCAGCAACAATAATCAAATCAGACTTTTGAAACCCGCCAAGCAGTTCATCAAGTTCATAAAATCCGGTAGGCACTGAAAATTTTGAGTTACTATTGGAATGTATTGATTCTATATATTCCATCGCATCTTTCACTGCTTTATTCATTCCCAGAAAAGATCTTTTCAGATGTTTTTCGGTTATATCAAATATTTTCCTCTCCGCCTCATCCAGAATATCAAATGCATCTTCAGTTCCGGAATATGCAGAATGAGCAATGTCATGGGCACTGGTAATCAGGCCTCTTAATATTTCTTTCTCAAGAATTATTTTAGCATGATATTCAATATTAGCCGCGGAAGAAATATTCTGTGAAAGTTTTGAAATATATACTACTCCACCAACCTCATCTACCTGTTCTCTTTTTTTCAACTCATTATAAAGTGTAACGGTATCAATCGGTTCGCTTGCTTCGAACAGATATCTCATCGCGTCAAAGATCAGTTTATGTTCCTTTAAATAGAAGCTATCAACAGTAAGCAGTTCCAAGGCTTGAGGAACAGCTTCTTTTTCGATAAGCATTGCACCAAGAACTGCCGCTTCAATTTCCGGGACCGCAGGTGGTTTTACATCGGCAGGTACTAATGATTCTAAATTCGTGTTCTTATAATTCTTTGACATTTTATACTGAACATTTACAAAATTATTGTGTATTCTCTTTTAATAGTTCATCATACAATTTTCTGAACGCCTGCACATCCTCCCAACAACCTCTTTTCCAATTAGGATTTCTTAGCAAAGCAGCCGGGTGATATGTGACCATGACTTTTCTTCCTTCATATTCAAATACTTTTCCACGTAAACTAGTGAGCGAATCTTTATTAAGCAGTAAACCATGTGCTGCGGTTAAACCGACACAAAGGATGAGCTTTGGATTTATAAGCTCAATCTGTTTTTTTAGGTAGGGCATACACATTTCCATTTCCGCAGGACTGGGAGTTCTGTTTCCAGGAGGGCGGCATTTAACAATATTGGCAATGTATACGTCATTTCTCTCAAATTTAATTGCCTTAAGGATATCATTAAGAAGTTTCCCTGCCCTTCCAACAAATGGAAGACCTTGCTCATCCTCCTCGGCACCCGGTCCTTCTCCCAGTACAAGAACTTCGGCATTAGGATTTCCTGTCCCAAATACAAAATTTTTCCTTGTATCCCCGAGCTGACATTTCATACAATTGCAGATGAGAATATTTAGTTCTTCAAGAGATTTTGCCGAAGGAAAGGTTTCGGGTACAATTTCGGTTTTTCTTTTTACAATTATATTCTCTTCCTCATCAAATAATACATCGCCAAATATTTCACTCTGAATTTTCAGTGCTTTTATTACTTCGTCTTTTAACTTATCCATTCGATTTCAGAATTTCAGAGATTATTGTATTGGCGGCCTGAAATTTGGATTTCAGAGGAAAATCAATTTGTTTCCCATTTTTATGAATAATCGTAATTTTATTAGTGTTATATTCAAACCCGCTCATTTCATCTTTAAGGGAATTTAGTATAATTAAATCCAGATTTTTACTCTTCAATTTCTTTAAAGCATTCTCTTTTTCATTATCAGTTTCAAGGGCAAATCCTACTATCTTTTTCCCAGATGTTTTTAAAGAAGATAAAATATCCTCAGTAGGAGACAACTTAATTTGGTCCAGCTTATCTTCTTTTTTCATTTTTCGATTAGACACCTCAGCTGGCTTATAATCCGCTACTGCAGCTGCCATAATTAGGATATCATGATTTTTTATTTCTTCATTCACAGCTTTTTTCATATCTGCGGCTGAACGCACCTTAACCACTTTAATTTCCGGGTAAATGTTTTCATGAGCCGGACCGGTTATTACTGTAACATCGGCTCCTCTTAAAAAGGCAGCCTTTGCAATATTATAGCCCATTTTCCCGGATGATCGGTTTCCAATAAATCTGACCGGATCAATATCTTCATACGTTGGTCCTGCTGTAACTAATATTTTCTTTTTCAACAAATCTTTTTTATAACCGGTTAATATAATCTCCGCTGCATCCACAATTTTATAAATATCGGCAAGCCTTCCTTCTCCACCAAGACCGGAAGCCAAATCACCCTTTTCTGCATTTACAAATGAATATCCCATTTCCTCAAGTATCTTAAAATTTCTTTGGGTTATTTTATTATTATACATGTCCATATCGGCAGCCGGAGCAATCAATAAAGGAGAGCGTAAAGCAGAAACGACTGTTAATAATGCATTATCAGAAAAACCAGCCGCTATTTTAGCAATTGTATTAACGGTGCAAGGAGCGATAATCATCAGATCAGCCCAGATAGCCAGGTCAATATGCCATGTTTTTAGAGATGCTCCATTCAACTGAGAGTCAGGAAAGATATTAACAACAACTTCGTTTTTAGAAAGGGAGGAAAAGGTAAGAGGCTGTACGAACTGAATTGCCGAAGGAGTCATAACAACTTTTACTTCGGCACCTCGTTTAATTAATTCACGAGTCAACCAGCATGCTTTATAAGCAGCAATTCCTCCGGTTACCCCGAGGATTATCTTTTTACCGCTTAACTGGTCATCCTGCATTATTTAATTATTTTTTATATTCGAAATCAATTTTCCCATCAAGAAGCTCATTTATTGCCTCTATATGGGGCTTTTCTTTTTTCTCAAAATCAAGTGATATTTTCAACTGTGCCGGGTTCATAATGTCTTCACTGTCATCCTCATTTGCCGAAGTTGGAATAGTGCTTACAAGGGCATTATAAGCAATTTTAAGATCATCATTTATCTGCCGGGCTCTTTTTGAAGCAACTATAATCGCTTCGTAAACATTTGCAGCTTTTTTATCTATTTCTCTCAAATCAACCGGTGTTATTTCCATTAATTACTCCTATCAATTATTTTTCCAATTAAAACTTTTATCTCGTAATATGCAGTATTAAGATCATTATTTATAATAAAATAATCAAATTTGTCCTTATGACTCAATTCCATTTTTGCCCTCTCAATCCTTTTTCTCAAGTCTTTCTCATTTTCAGTCTGTCTTTTTTTAAGACGAATAAGGAGTTCTTCTAAACTTGGTGGTGCAATATAAATTAAAATTGCTTCAGGATATATCCTTTTTATTTCGAGAGCGCCATGAACATCGACTTCAAGGATAACTGATTTACCATTATTTACATAGTTTTCAATAAAACTACGGAAAGTTCCATAATAATAATCGTAAAATAATTCCCATTCTACAAATTCATTATTTTGAATCTTATTCTTGAATTCTTGTTCGGAAATAAAGAAATAATCAACTCCTTCAACTTCATGCTCTCTTTTTTTTCTGGTAGTTGCCGATACAGAAAACACAATCTCAGGAAAGTCATTTAAGATCCTTCTTACGATAGTTGTTTTACCGGTACCGCTAGGAGCGGAAATTACAATTATTGATCCTTTTTTACTTTCCAATATTACTCAATATTTTGAATTTGTTCGCGAATTTTTTCTATCTCCTCCTTAACAAAAACTATATTATGAGTAATATCCGTAGAAATAGATTTGGAAGAAATTGTATTTGCTTCGCGATTCATTTCCTGGCAAAGAAAATTCATTTTCCTTCCGGGCTCTTCGCCTTTATCAATACTATCTAAAAAGAATTTCAAATGGCTTTTTAATCTTACACACTCTTCTGTAATCTCTGCCCGCTCTGCAATAACAGCAAGTTCGAGTTCAAGACGGTCATTATAAGGAATAATATCCTGAACAAGCAACTTCATTTTTTCTTTAAGCTTTTCAAAATATTCAGTAACACTGGCAAGAGATTCCTTTTGAACAGCTTCAATCTTATCACTGATAATTTCTATTCTTTTCCTTAGGTCCCTCGCAAGTTCTTTTCCCTCATTTTTCTTCATCTCTATTAACTGATCAAGTGAATCACTTAATGCTTTTTTTACAAACTCAAATTCTATTTCAGTAAAACTCGTGTTCTCAGATAAAAATAATTCCCTGTTTGAGATCAGATGCTCTAATTTAATTTTATCAGTTAACTTTGCAGTTTTTTTTATTTCTTTAAGAAGAGAAATAAAGTTCTTAAGCTTTTCCTTATCTAATGCTGTTTCCCCTTCAACAAGACCACTCGTTTTTATCTGTACGATAACCGCTAACTTCCCTCTCTTAACTTTAGATCGTATCAGCTCTCTAATTTCATATTCTTTGCTTGAAAGGGCAGAAGATAGCTTTAACGAAATATCAAGGTAGCGACTGTTAACGCTTTTCACTTCAACTTCGGCGGAAATCCTGGAATTTCCAGCACTTCCCTTGCCAAAGCCGGTCATACTCATAATCATAAAAATCCTAAAAAAGAGAGGTAAAAATAGTGAAATTAGATGAGGTAACCAAAAGGATTCTAATCCATACCGAACTCAATAGAGACATTCTTATTCTTCGAGGAGGTGTTAAATGTACCTTTTCTCATGATCAAGCAGATATTGTTTACGCCACAATCCTCCCCCATATCCAGTCAGTTTTCCATTTTTTCCTATAACCCTATGACACGGAATTATTATGGCAATCCTATTATCCCCATTTGCTTTTGCCACGGCTCTAACCGCCTTAATATTACCCACATGTTCAGCTTGTTCCTGGTAAGAACGGGTAACACCATACGGAATAGTTAGAAGTTCTTTCCAGACAGATTCCTGGAAAGATGTGCCTTTTAATAATAATGGAAGGTCGAATTTCTTTCTTTTTCCTGAGAAGTATTCTTGAATTTGCTTATTCAAATCTTCAAAGTATTTATTGCTCCCCGGAACGAATTCTGCATTAAATAATTTCCGTAAACTCTTTATCTGGGTTTCAATCATTCTTCTGTCTACGAACTCAAACAAGCAAATTCCATCATCGGTGCCTCCCGCAAGCATTGGTCCCAACGGGGTTAATATTCTTGTAATGGTAATTAAATTACAGTCCTGACTTTTCCCAGGAGTTATGCCGAGAGTTTTTCTGAAAGATTCATTAAATCCGCTTAATGATTCATATCCGGAATCAAAAGCTGCTTCGATAATTTTATCGCCAAATTGAATTCTTCCAAAAGCATTTCCAATTCTTAATGTTCTTAAATATGTCTGGAATGTCATCCCATGATGCTGCTTAAACCATCGGCGCACACGATGGGGTTCAATTCCCCTTTTGCGCAAATCACAGTCTGTTAACCTTATTCCAGGGTTAGAATTAACTTCGTTGATAAGTGGCTGCAACCAAGAAGGAATTTCGCCCTTATAGCCTAACGGATTGCACACTTTGCATGGCCTATAGCCCTGCAAAAGTGCCTCACGTACAGAATTAAAGAATTCTACATTCTCCTGTTTCGGTTTTCTTGCGGTGCATGTAGGGCGACAGAATATTCCAGTAGTTTTAACCCCAACAATGAATATCCCTTCAAAACTTTCATCCTTTTTTAATAAAGCCTTGTATAATGTATTTGAATCTGGCAATGATTGAAGCATAGTCAATTTCCTTCTATAAGCTTTAATGAATAGTTACAACTTAAATATAGAACAAGAATATATCCCTGTCGACCGGAAATTTAACAACCATTTACTTCATGTGTAATCTATTTTATTAACAATTGGTTAAGGATTTATCCCAGCTTAGAAGGCTTCGCCTATACCAAAGCTTATTTCTATTGTTTTAAATGGGGGGGATTTAAAGATCCACTTATTAGAAGCGGGGTCATAAAGTTTAAATCCAAAATCAAGACGAAAGGGAGCTATACTGGAATAATATCTTGCCCCAACACCAATAGCTACAGCTAAAGAATTGAACCTGAACTGATCCAACCCGTTCCAGGTATTTCCATAGTCAGAGAACAGAGCATAGCCTATAGTTTCCGTAATTTTTTTTCTGTACTCAAAAGAACCCTCGACAAGAAATGTCCCCCCCCTAACATTTCCCGGGATTATTATTCCATAATAACTGACTGTATCTGTGGGGACAAGCTGACGAGCCCTCCAGCCTCTGACAGAGTTGCTTCCACCGGCAAGGAATGTTTTATTCGGAGGAATCAGTTCCTGATTTCCATTAAGTGCTTGAATATATCCTGTTTTAAATTTTGTTCCAAAAACTGAAGAATTATCGTTTGTTATGGGAAAAAACAGAGAGAAATTTTCCTGAAGTCTATAAAAATATGCAACCTCATTTGTATTCAGTTTGGAAGCCGGGATTTGGACATAAAGCGCAATAACTGAATCGGATCCAATAACATTATTCATTGAGTTTGCTATTCCACCCTCAATAATAAACGAAAGGTTGTATCCTTTGGTAGGGAAAAAAAGATTATTGGTTTTTGCACTTCCGAATTCAGTTCCTATTATTGAAGAAACGCTGTTGAACTTAAAGTTAAAGTCTGCATTTTGAATTTTGTCGGTCAATAGATCATATAATTCAATATTATAATATATCTTAAGTTGGTTAACAAATGTATGATAGGGCATTTCAAAATCAAATCCTACTTTTGAACCATAAGCAATAATATTAGTTCTTAACTGAGTCCTCGTTTTAATATAAAATTCCAAACTTCCATTTATGGGTCTGTTAAATATATAAGGTTGTTCCAATTTAGTGGACAACTCATAGTATCCCTGATATGTAGAGTCCCTGTTAGAAGGAGCTCTTGTTATATTTGCAAAATTCAGATGAAGAATATCGGTTAGTCCTATCTTAGTATTAAGGGTTAATTTACGTGCATCCCCAAGAAAATTTTTCCTAACATATGTCCCCCCGATACCAAGGTTAAATGAGTTTTGTTCATTATCCATTACAATTTCAGGCGAAAGCTCATTCATGGTTCCAATAGTACCCTCAAAATCCAAAGGGACATAAACATGGGATGAGTCGCTTTTCCCCCCTTGCAGCTTTAGTGAAGAGAAAAGCCCTGTCCGAGAAAGACGGTTCTGGCTATTTTTTATTTTATCAATATCATAATACTCTTCAGGGGAGATAGCTATCAGCTCTTTAATAAGTGTATCACTAACATAATCTTTCCCCTCTCCATTTTTAACCACATTAATGCCGCTTATTTTGAACCTATACCCGGGAGAAAAATATAGATCAAGGTTTGTCCTGTTCTTAACAGTATCAATAATGATAACGGTGGAGTCATAGGCTGCATTCATATACCCGTTCATATAAAAAAATGTAAGAATAGAAGTAACATTATTCTCAATTTTATCCTGACTAAACCTATCTGTTGTATCTACCTCAAGTTTTCCGCTGACCTGTTTTGATATTAAATCAGGGACACGTTTTAAACCACGGAAATTAATAACTCCATACCTAAATGGTTCCCCCTCTTTGATCAAATAATTTAAAGTAACCTCTTTATTAGTTGTATCTGCCTCATAATGGTAAGAGAATTGCGCTTCGAAAAACCCATTTGCATTGTAAAATGATTTAAGGGAAAATAGATCTGACTTGATATTCGATGAATCGAAATACTCAGGCGCACTCCCTAATTTGTGATAAATGGAATTAAGAAATTTCCATCCCCAGAATGGAGTTTCCTTACTTAAAATAACATGTTTCAAATCTGATGCTGAAAATTCATTGCCCCCCTCAAACTTAATACTGGTCAGTTCATAAGAATTTTGATTCTGCGCCCAAATTATTTTAACGCATAAAAAAAATACAAAAAGTATAGTAGAAACTTTTTTCAATATAAAGCCAGGATTTTCAAAACTAAATATATCAGAGAATTTTATTCTTTATGTAAAAAAATGGGGAATATTATTTATTAATTGATAATCCGATCTTTGGAAGTAATTTTAAATGCAGGATAATCCTTCCTGAAAATGTCAATAAAATATTTTCTGATTTCCGGGTTATCCGTTTTAGACATATAAAGGTACTCAGGCTTTCTCGGTTCAGATACAAGGTGTGCATAGTATGTTTTTTGAGTCTTAAAATCTACCAGGTAAGAAAAAACTTCACCACTGTTGCTCCCCATAAAGTAAATCTGTGAGTTATAGTAAACTAAATCATTACTTATACCAGGAAGATTTATTTTTTCAATTTTACAATCTTTCAGCGAACCATCAAGAGGCTGAGTCTCATTTTTCTTTTCTAATTTAGCATCTTTAATTTCAATAAGACAGAAACTTATCTTTTCTTCTTTTTTATTAATTTCGACAATCGCTGCAACCTGTCGAGTTGAATCTCCGGTAAAATTACCCATTACTATATGGCTAGCTTCCGTGTGCAATAAAGCATTGACATCTTTTAAAAGATTTTCGGAATTATTATTTAATTGTTGAACAACAGGGCTCTGATCGGATGTTTTTTTTGTGCATCCCGAAACAAAGATAATTGACAGTAATAACAAAACCGAGCATTTACTTAATGACAACCTTAGTACCTCTTTTAACAACTGAATAAATTTCATCAATATCTTCATTACTAACGGCAACAGAGCCATCTGTCCAATTAAAAACGAAGGGAAGATTTTTAAATATAGCATTGTATTCGCCTATCCCATGGATACCAATATTGCCCCCTAAATCTGTATCCTGATCGGGACAATCGCCGTAATAGAACTCAAAGTTCAACTTATCAAATTGTTTCTGAGAAATTATTCCTTTAACAAGTGCTTCACTAGCATCGATAAGGTTGGGATAATTTAACCGTAAAAATTTGTGATACTTATTTATCGTATCAACAGAGCAAATCATGTATTCACCAACAGGTGTAGCATTATCATCTTCCCTGCATTTAGGATTGTTTATATTTCTTCCGAAATTTGCACGACAAGTTTTTATCAATACAGTATCTTCATAAATACTTAAGGAATAATTCTTTCTTTCAATTAAGATTGAAGTATTGCTGAGTTGCGAAAATCCTTTTAACCTCATTGCTTCTTTTAATGGGATTTCCCGGATATTGATAATTATTCCGTATAAAACTACCCCCCCAATAAAAATTATTGTTCCTCCTGAAAAGAAAATAATTTTTTGCAGTGTATTCTTATTGAAGTACTGAGGAAAAGCAGAAAGAATTTTTTTTATATTTAGAAATTTACTTTCCATAAAAGGAATTTCCGGACATTATACTATTGCGTTTTCAGCAGAGTACAGTTTCTGAAAATTTTTAGGCTTTCTTTCTTTCCATGAACCTTTATGATAGGCATATCCAACAACTAAAGGCATTCCAATTGTTGCTTCTGAATAGACCATTTGTTCGAAAGTAGTTTCAACCTTTCCCCAGGAACTCGCTTCTTTTAAAGTTGAGCCGGATAAAGCCCCGTCACGCTGATCAGCAACAGTTATTTGTATGGCATACTTATGCATTTCAGCATTTCCTTCAAGAATATCAGCCGCAACCACTATATCCTGAGTGAAATTTTTCGGAACTCCTCCGCCAATCATAAAGATACCTGTTTGCTTACAATTGATTTTAATTTTAGTCAATTCAAGGAAGTCTTTGGCAGAATCGATAGACACATGCCGTAATGGATTTTCTGTCTGGTGAACTAAAAATCCAAACCCAGCTGAACAATCGGAAAAAGCCGGAACAAAAATGGGTACATTTTTCTTATAAGCAGCATAAATAACGGAATCGTCAACTTTAGGACCGCCATTATTATCAAGATATTTCCCCATTTCCCATATGAATTCCCTTGAGGAATATGGGCGTGGTTCCAGAGAATCGCATATTTTTTTACATGTTTCATCACAGATTCTCAATTCATCTTCATCAATAAAAGTATCATAAATCCTGTCGATAGCAAGATCACGAAGTTCATTATCGTTGCTGAACTGAGTACCCAAATAATGTTTGAAACCGAGTGCTTCAAAAAAATCCTGATCTATCATTATAGCACCCGTTGATACGATAGCATCTACCATATTATTCATAATCATATCATTGACAACTTTTTTTAAACCGGCGCTGAAAAGACTTCCTGCCAGGGTTAAAATAACTCCGCATTCTTTATCCTTCAACATCATGTCATATATTCTGGCAGCACGGTTCAACTCCCTTGCTGAAAATGCCATGTGTTCCATGGAATCGACCAAGGAAACAACATCATATTTTTTTATATCAATATGTTTTATGGTGTCTTTGAGAAAATCTTTCTTTTTTGCCATTGGTAACTCCTTCATTATCGATCAAATATAAAAACTTAATTAAATATCACAAACTTAAAATCACTTATTTTAGAAAAATATTTTAGCAAATTTAAGAATTCCCTGTTTCCATGGTACCCTATGTGAAACACCGCTTTTATTTTCAAATTCATTCAGGTGTTCCAGATACCATTTATAATTACGGACCAAAGCATCTTTATTTGAATATTTTGGTTTATATCCCAATATTTTTTCAGCTTTCTCAATCGAAACAAAAGAATCTTTTGAGGCTGTTTCGTATACCCATTTATATAAAGGTGAAAGTTTTAGTGCCTCCAGTATTTTCAGCGTTAAAATGATTGGCTTTTCAGGAAGTCCTTTTATTTTTTTACCGTGTTTTGCATAATCAAGAACTGACTGATAATCTTCCCTCATTGTAGTATATACTTTTGCACCGATATTAAAGGTATCATTAACCTTCTTCTCATCAAGTGTGGCGCAAAGATATATCGAATCACAAAGATCTTCAACATCCAACAGTTGATATCTATTTTTACCATTACCAATCATAGGAAATCCATGACCATCTTTTGCCCAGTCATAAAACAAAGCAAATACTCCCAGACGTTCAGGACCAATAAAAGACTTAGGGCGAAGAATCGGAACACACATTCCCTTTGCTCTGAATTTTATGCATTCCTCTTCAGCCTCTATTTTAGCTTTACCATATGGTCCAACACCATCCAATTTATCATCTTCAAGCAATGGGTGATGATCAGGAATTCCATAAACGGCAGTCGAAGAAATATGAATGAACCGTTTAACTTTATTTCTTTCGGCGGACTCAAGTAATAACCTTGTTCCAATTATATCTGTTGAGAATATATCTTCAGGTTTGTACAAGGGAAGAGCGGCAGCAGTATGAACTACAATATCTATCCCATTGACAGCATGCTCCACTATGCTCTGGTCTCTTATGTCACCTTTTATTATTTTTATCTTATCTTTCATATCAGGATAATCAAATTCCGCTACATCAAGAGAAACAATTTCATGACCACGCGAGTGTAAATACCGGACTATATTTATCCCAAGGAACCCAGCTCCTCCTGTTATTAAGTATTTCATTTTTATTGACCTGTAATAAATTGACAAAATAGATATGAAAATTACTAATTTTGAATAGGGCATCAAAGTAAATTAGGAGAAATAAAGGTCGATATGGACCAAAGGTTAAAATTAAATAACAAAGATTATTATTATTTCAGTTTTTCAGCTTCAATTGTTATACACATAATAATTTTATTAGTCTGTTTTAGATTGCTGAAAAAGGGAGACGACAATTACCTTGGGAAAGGAATAGATGTGCAGATGATGCAAGGAGAAAATTTAATATCAGATGCAGGTGAATTAAATAAGGAAAAAACAAATAAACGGGAACTTCAAAAGGTTCCAATAAGCACAACAGTTAATGATGCCACTTTTAATAAAGAATCCAATATTCCCCAAAAAACAGATCCATCCAATATCCAGAATATTAATACACAATCGCTATCAGGTTATTATAATTTTGAGGGGACCGGTAATGATACTTCGGGTTTGTTACAGGTCTATTCAGAAAAAACTCTTAATGTTAAAATTAAATATCCGTTAGGATGGACATTCGTTGACCAGAACAGACAAAACAAACTAGATGGAGTGACTTTCTGGGCAGGCAATGGAATTTTCAATCCCCCCCCATATATTTTCCTTGAGGTAAAAGAAAAATACCTATTTAATGCTTCGAGATATAAATTCAATTCAAAACTTGAGAATTCAATTGCTTATTATAATGACCCAGAAGAACTTGAAGGACAGGTATCCCAGGTATTCTACATCAGAACCGATACTGACGAAGATTACAGTATTAAATTAATAATGAATGGCAAGGATACTTTCATCGCATTTCAGCCCATATTCTTTACAATGATAAAAACCTTTAATTTCGGGAAGTCTTTGTTCTAACTATTAAAGCAACTAAAGAACCTCCCAAAAGTATTTCATGGCAGCACAGAAAGAATAACTATCCGGAATAGTAAAGATTATCTATTAGAAGCAATCGGTAATGAGTCCAGCTTAATTCTATTCTTAGATAACTTTTCAATTCAGACAATTCGCTACTTACTTGGTGAGTAATTTTCAAATCATTCTTTTTAGATTTGTGACGCAGTGCGTCACTAATTGGAAATGTTACATAAAAAAGTCTCATGTTCCGTAAATTTCAAGCATCAAACCCTTTACCGAAATCCTTTGATAATCGTGAAGCTAATTCCGTTATAAGATAACTGCCGTATTCAGCCCGTCTCTTTCCTTTTTGTTCTTCTTCCACTATAAGCCGTCCTATATTCCAATAAGCCTCAACCAAACTATAACAACTGAGATTTTTAATTTTGTAACAATGGCAGAACAATCAATTTTCTTACATTGACTTTATGTCAGAAATGACATAGATTTAATCCAATGAAAAATGCCGATAAACCATTAGTATGGTTACATGGTGATATAAAGACTCCGCCATTTACAATAAATGCCAGAATTGAAACAGGTTATCTTTTACGACTATTACAAAAAGGTGAAAAATTATCATTACCTCATTTACGTCCCATGCCCGCAATCGGAAAGGGATGTTGTGAGTTAAGAATAAATGATGAAAATAAAACATGGAGAATTATTCTACAAATCAGGCAGGACATAATTCTTATTCTTGATGCATTTGGAAAAAAGACTAATGACACTCCCCTGAAAATAATAGATAATTGTAAGCGTCGTATCAACAAGTATGAATCAGATGGAAAATAAAATATGAATACACAAAAAAGAAAAAAACTAGAAGAAAAAGGGTGGAAATTCGGAACAGTTCAGGAATTCTTAAATCTTTCTCCTGAAGAAAATAATTATATCGAAGTTAAACTTGCATTAAGTAAAGGGCTTCAGAAATTCCGGAAAGATAAAAAAACCACTCAAGCACAATTAGCCAAGATGTTGGCATCAAGCCAATCAAGGGTGGCTAAGATGGAAAAGGGAGATCCTTCTGTGTCCATTGATTTGCTTATTCGCTCTCTTTTTAATTTAGGCATGTCTAAAAAATATCTTGCCCAAATACTATTAAAATAATTATAAGAAATTACACACCCGGCTTCCGGTATATACCATATTTCTCATTAGTAACATATCTTTTCCTCCTGAGTCTAATTATGTTTTCCATTGGTGGAACACTTCCCGGGCTTTAGTTCCTTCTGGAACTTCTCGCGTATGGTTTGAAGCTTCGGTTCGAATTACAGGTGGTGCAGGTAGGAATAGATTATTGGAAAGACTTGATAGTTGGACCAGCAGGATATAATGTCAATAATACTGAAATAGTGTGCCCTAATTTAATTATTCGTTGATTAGTTCTTCTGCCCAAGATTTAAATCTTTCAAGATGTTTCCAAAGTTGGTCTATATCTTTTTTTTCATATATGTTCCCGCTGTAGGAAACAGCATTTTTATGATCGATTATCCTTGTTAATTGCTGTAGAGCAGACTTCTTTCCCTGTGATTTCGCAATGACTGAATCAATTAAATTAACTAATGCCTGATGGTCTTCACCTTTGCTCTTAACACCACTATATTTTATAGTTATTGTATCTCCATAAGCAATAGCTGCATGAACAATTAATACGCCGGCAGCATTCCAATATTCATATTCGGTTGCTACCTTAGCCCCATCATAAAAATTTTCTGCAACCCGCTTATAGTTACCGGCATTTGATCTGTCAATGTTTATCTTTTGCGACTGTTTTGTCATTGATTAACTCTTTAATTCTTATTCCAAATAAAGTTATCCCATCGTTTATTATTTCAGGAATCGGTGGTTTATTCTTCTTGGCACGTTTTACAAATTCCCCTACTGAGATATAGAAGGGAGCAATATTAACACCATATCGTTTATAAAGTTTAGGTTTCAATTCCGACACAAGGTTCTCAAGAACTGATTTATTTGCACTTGAATCATAAATAATACATATATCAAGATCACTGCTTATAGTCTCTTCTTTTCTTGCAACACTCCCGAATAAATATACTCCCGGACTATGCTTTTTCAATTTGGAGGATATATCTTTTAATAAAGAATTCCGGTAACTAAGTTCTGATTCAAGAAGTGGCAATATTCCTTCCTGGACAATAAAATTCTCACGATTAAAAGAGAAAATATGATCTCTTCCACCTCTGATTCTATTGACCATGCCAAGATCTTCCAAATATGACAGAGCTTTAAGACTCGCTTTAGGACTTATTCCAATAATACGAGAAATCTCTCTGCCGGTTAATCCGGTTTGATAGTTCTTCAAAACACGCAGGACCATTATATTTGAGCGTGCTGAAAGTACTTCATCCAATACCTTATGTATTATCATG